>CAIQMJ010000756.1 GCA_903872875.1 uncultured Variovorax sp. | reverse complement strand
GATGTTCCGCCGCGCCTTCAGCCTCGTGGATTTCGCGCCACGGGATGGCGATCAGGTCGAAGTCCGCGGCCGGCTGGGCGTATACGAACCTCGCGGCGATCTGCAGTTGATCGTCGAGAGCCTCCAGCGTGCCGGCCAGGGCGCGCTGTTCGAACAGTTCATGTTGCGCAAGGCCCGGCTTGAAGCGGAAGGACTGTTCGAGCCCGCACGCAAGCGGGCGTTGCCTTCGATGCCGCGCGCAATCGGGTTGGTCACGTCGCTCGGTGCGGCGGCGCTTCACGACGTGGTGACGGCGCTTCGGCGGCGCGTACCGCACATTCCGGTGGTGTTGGTGCCATCCGCTGTCCAGGGGGCTGCGGCACCGCTCGAACTCGTCGATGCGCTGGAGTCACTCTATGAACTGAAGCCGTCGGTGGATGTCATCTTGCTCGTGCGCGGTGGCGGATCCATTGACGACCTGTGGGCATTCAATGATGAAACGCTCGCGCGCACCATCGTGAGGAGCCCGGTACCCATCGTGTGCGGTGTGGGTCACGAAACTGATTTCACCATTGCGGATTTCTGCGCTGATGTACGCGCACCCACGCCAACAGCAGCGGCGGAATTGGTTTCCTTACCTCGCGACCTGTGGCAGGGTGCACTCGACCTGATCGAAGAACGTGTGCTCGGCGCACTGGGCCGCCGGATCGACCTCATGGGGCAGAGACTTGATCTCGTGGCCGGCCGCCTGGGCCGGCCGTCCGCCATGGTCGCCCGGCAGCAGCTTCGGCTCTCTGGGCATGCACAGCGTTTGCGTCATGCCGCGCGCACGCGGCATGCCTTTGCGGTCAATGCGATCGCTTTGCTGGCCGCCGATCTGCCTCGCCATCTTGAACGGGATGCGCGGCACCGGCGTGATCGGCTGGATCAGCTCGAGGCCCGCTTGAAACTGCTCGATCCCGCGCTGGTTCTTCAGCGGGGTTACGCCTGGCTGACCGATGCCGATGGGCGTACGATCACGCATGCAAAAGCTCTTGCCGGCGGCGATCTCGTGTCGGGGCGACTCGCAGACGGCACGGTTGATTTCAAGGTGTTGCAGGTTCGATAGATCAGGGTTGATGCGCCGCCATCCGACGCAGGAGGAATAATTCTTTTCTAGAATGGTCCGTCCGACAACCAACCCACGAGAAATACATGGAACACGTTCTTCCTCCCCTGCCTTATGCCATTGATGCACTCGCCCCCGAGTATTCGAAGGAAACACTCGAATACCACTACGGCAAGCACCACAATGCCTATGTCGTGAACTTGAACAACCTGCAAAAGGGAACCGAGTTCGAGAGCATGACGCTCGAAGAAATCATCAAGAAATCCAGCGGCGGGATCTACAACAATTCGGCGCAGGTCTGGAACCACACCTTTTTCTGGAATTGCCTGAAGCCACAGGGCGGCGGCGCTCCGAGCGGCGCGCTGGCCAAAGCCATCGATGCCAAGTGGGGCAGCTTCGACGCCTTCAAGGAGGCCTTCGTGAAATCGGCGGTCGGTAATTTCGGTTCCGGCTGGACCTGGCTGGTCAAGAAGGCAGATGGCACGGTCGACATCGTCAACACGGGCGCCGCGGGCACGCCGCTGACGACCGCCGACAAGGCGCTGCTGACCGTCGATGTCTGGGAGCATGCCTACTACATCGACTATCGCAACCTCCGTCCGAAGTTCGTCGAGACGTTCCTTGCGAAGCTTGTGAACTGGGAATTTGCAGAGAAGAATTTCGCCTGAGTTCTTTCAGTGCGCAAAAAAGCCGACCTGCGTGTCGGCTTTTTTCACATGCGCGTCGGACGGTCGCGTCTCAGCGGCGAGGTTCGAACGGCGGGCCGCCCAATTTGAAACCCTTTCGAATGTTCTTCTTCGCGAACCAACCCCGGTTCATCTCGAGCACGTAGCGAACGGGTTCTTCCGAGCAGTGTGAGTCGAGCGTCTGTGGCTTCATGTCGACCAGATTCACGATGCGGCCGTCGTCGGCCACGAAAGCAGCGGTCAAGGGCAGCAAGGTGTTCTTCATCCAGAAGCACTGTGTCGAAGGCTGCTCGAATACGAAGAGCATTCCCTCCTGCTGAGGCATTTCCTGTCGATACATGAGTCCCGTTTGCTGCTCGGCGGGGGAAACCGCCACCTGTGCGTCGATCTGGTACATGCCTGCTGAGAGGTGAACACGCTGCAGATTCAGTTGCGGCTGTTCCTGGGTCCATACCGGGCCAAATGGAAGTAGCGCAGCGGCAGTGACGCAGCAGATGGAAAAAAGGCGGCGAATGACCATGGCGGAGAAGGAAGTGACTGAACCAAAAATGCCCGCTTGTGAGCGGGCATTGTCCAAAAGCTGAGCTTACCTCGGCTTCAGATTTGATGCTTGTGCTTGCTATGCGCAGGCTTGTGCTTCGCCTTGACCATGTGCTTTGTGTGCGGCTTGGCGGCCTTGTGCGCCACTTTGTTCTTCGGGTGATGTGCCGCAGAATG
>CAIQMJ010000755.1 GCA_903872875.1 uncultured Variovorax sp. | reverse complement strand
CGCGTGGCGGGTGAGCAGCCAGTCGCGCCAGGCGGCGGCAGGCGCTTCGTCGCCAGTGACTTCGGCATCGAACGCATCGGTGAACTGCGTGACGATCATGTGCGCCAGGCGCTGGCCGGGTTCGAGCGCGTTGCTGGCCTTCGCGAGTTCCGATGCCAGGTCGCCGGTGGTGATGGCGACCTTCGCGTCCGGATCGACGATGTAGTGCTTGAGCTCTTCGGCCCGGTTCATCGGATTGACGGGAACCACCACGGCATTGGCGCGAAGGATCGCGAAATGCGCGATCACGAGCTGCGGGCAGTTCTGCATGTCGAGGATCACGCGGTCGCCGCGCTGCACCCCCAGCGCGTGCAGCGTGCCTGCCAGTTGCTCGACCTGCGCTGCGGCATCGCGGTAGGTGATGACGCGGCCGAAGAACACCAGCGCGGCCTTGTCCGGATAGCGGGCTGCGGCGGTCGCCAGGTTGTGCCAGAGCGAGGTCGCAGGCACGGTGATCGAGTGGGGTAGCCGGGCGGGCCAGAACTTGTGATGCGGGCGATCCATGGAGCCTCCAATAAGCCCGCCGAGGCTACGCCCAGTGCACCCTGCACCGCATGAGGGAAGGCCCGCAGTGCGTCGCCTGCGCGACGCACCAGCAACCAGCGGCCGCGCTTCCCTCCGGCGCCCCGAAAGCGTCTTTTGGTGCATCTTGCTTGCATACAAGCAGGCACGGAAACTGCTGATCCGAAGGCAATGTCCATCTCAGCGTCCGAAATCAGTGCGCGCATCGTCGAAGCGGTGATGGCGCGCAAACTGCCGCCAGGCTCACGCCTGGGCGAACAGCAGCTCGCCATGCTGTTCGACTGCAGCCGCACCATCGTCCGCGAGGCGCTCACCCGCCTGGCGGCACGCGGCATCGTCACTGTCACGGCGCGCCGCGGCTGGTTCGTCATCGAGCCTTCCGAGGACGAAGCGCGCGAAGCCTTCGGCGCACGGCATGTGATCGAGCTCGGGCTGATCCGAAGCGCCGGCACGATCGACAAGGCGGCGCTGCGCAAGCTGAAGGCCCATCTGCAGCGCGAGAAGAACTCGCTCAAGGAGGACGACGTGGGCGCACGCAGCTTCCTGCTGGGCGACTTCCACGTCTGCCTGGCCGAATGCCTGGGCAACACGCTGCTGGCCGATACGCTGCGCGACTTCACGGCGCGCACCACGCTGATCGCGATGCTCTACCAGTCGCAGCACGATGCGGTGCAGTCCTGCGAGGACCACGTGCGCATCGTCGACGCCCTCGCGCGCGGCGACGCCGTGGCGGCAGAGGCATTGATGGCAGAACACATCGGGACGGTGCGCTCGTCGCTGCGCATGCAGCTCAACAACGACCCGCTGGCGCAGCTGCGCGATGCGCTGGCGCCGCTGCAGACCGCCGCGGGCGGCGGCACCAAGACACCAGCCTTGCATACAAGCAAGGCCAAGACGCGCGCCAAATCGAAGGCGGCGGCACCCGATCCCTCTTCACCCGACGACTCTTCCACTTATCTAGGAGCTTTGCTATGAGGTTTTCGAAACGCCAGTTCGCGCTGTGCCTGGCTTCGGTCGTTCTGTTCGCCGCTGGCGGCGCGCAGGCGCAGAGCGCCCTGGACGGCGTCATGAAATCGAAGACGATCAAGATCGCCGTGCCGACCGACTACCCGCCCTACGGTTCGGTCGACAAGAACATGACGCCGCAAGGCCTCGACATCCAGATGGCGGAGCTGATCGCCGCGAAGATGGGCGTCAAGCTCGAGCTGGTGCCGGTGACGAGCGCCAACCGCATCCCGTACCTGCAGACCAAGAAGGCCGACCTCGTGATCTCCACGCTCGGCAAGAATGCCGAGCGGGAGAAGGTCATCGACTTCAGCGCCGCCTACGCACCCTTCTTCCAGGGCGTGTTCGGCCCGAAGTCGATGAGCATCAAGACCTTCGCCGACATGGGCGGCAAGTCGGTCGCCGTGACGCGCGGCGCGATGGAAGACCAGGAGCTCGCCAAGGTCGCGCCGTCGAACGTCGACTACAAGCGCTTCGAGGACAACAACGCGACCATCGCCGCCTTCGTCGCCGGCCAGACCCAGACGCTGGCCGCCAGCGGCGCCGTCGCGGCCGAGATGATTTCCAAGAACCCGCAGCTCAACGCCGAGTACAAGCTGCTGTTGAAGGACAGCCCCTGCTTCGTCGGCATCGCCAAGGGCGAGGACGCGCTGAAGGCCAAGGTCAACGAGATCATTGCCGCGGCCAAGAAGGACGGCACGCTCGACGCCATGTCGCAGAAATGGCTCGGCAAGACCGCCGGCGACCTGCCCCTCTGATCGCGGACCTCCATCATCATGGTCTTCGATTTCGGAGCCGTCCTGGTCGATTGGCCGCTGCTGGCCAAGGGCGTGGCGTGGACGATCGGCCTGACCGCCATCGCCACCGTCATCGGCATGGTCGTGGGCGTCGCCTGCGCCTGGTCGCGCACCAGCGGGCCGCTGTGGCTGCGCTGGATCGTGGGCACCTACGTGGAGCTGATCCGCAATACGCCTTTCATCGTGCAGCTGTTCTTCATCTTCTTCGGCCTGCCCGCTGCCGGCTTCAAGCTCACGCCTGAAACCGCCTCGATCATCGCGATGGTCGCCAACCTCGGCGCCTATTCGACCGAGATCATCCGCGCCGGCATCGAGGCCACGCCCAAGGGGCAGATCGAAGCCGCCGTGAGCCTCGCGCTGAACCGGATGCAGGTGTTCATGCGCGTGGTGCTGCCGCCGGCGCTGAAGAAGGTGTGGCCGTCGATGGTCAGCCAGATCATCATCGTCATGCTGGGCTCGGCGGTGTGCGGACAGATCTCGGTGGAAGAGCTGAGCTATGCCGCCAACCTGATCCAGAGCCGCAACTTCCGCGCGTTCGAAGCCTTCATCATCGCCACGCTGATCTACCTGGCGCTGTCGGTCGCGCTGCGACGCCTGCTCGACTGGGCCGGCCCCAGGTTCTTCTTCGGCCGCTGAGGACATCCCATGACCGAATTCACCTTGTGGGACATCCTGCGCAACCTGTTGCTGGCGCTGCGCTGGACAGTGGTGCTGTCGCTGATCGCGTTCGTCGGCGGCGGCGTGGTCGGCGGGCTGCTGCTGTTCCTGCGTCTGCGCGCCGGCCGCGGCCTCGAACGCATCATCAAGCTCTACGTGCAGCTGTTCCAGGGCACGCCATTGCTGATGCAGCTTTTCCTGGCCTACTTCGGCCTGGCACTGATGGGCGTCAACGTGTCGGCGTGGACAGCGGCCACCGTCGCCCTCACCGCCTATACCAGCGCCTTCCTCACGGAGATCTGGCGCGGCTGCGTCGCGTCGATCCCGAAGGGCCAGTGGGAGGCGTCGAGCAGCCTCGCGCTCAGCTTCGGCGAGCAGCTGCGCCACGTGATCCTGCCGCAGGCCGTGAAGATCGCGACCGCGCCGACCGTCGGCTTCCTGGTGCAGGTGGTCAAGGGCACGGCGCTGGCTTCGGTGATCGGCTTCGTCGAGGTCACCAAGGCCGGCAGCATGATCTCGAACGCGACCTTCCGCCCCTTCGTCGTGTTCAGCTGCGTCGCCCTGCTCTATTTCGCGCTGTGTTTCCCGATCAGCCTGTTTGCCAAGCACCTCGAAAGGAAAATCAATGTCAACCGTCGCTGAAGCGCCCAAGACCGCCGTGCACTCGGCCGCGCCGATCGTCCAGATCACCGCGCTGCGCAAGTCCTACGGCACCAACGAAGTGCTCAAGGGCATCGACCTCACGGTGAAGCGCGGCGAGGTGATCGCCATCATCGGCAAGAGCGGCTCGGGCAAGAGCACGCTGCTGCGCTGCATCAACGGGCTCGAGGTCTTCCAGGAAGGCTCGCTCACGGTCGACAGCAAGCCGCTGCTGCACGAGAGCGCGATGGCAATGCGCGAATTGCGCCAGCACGTCGGGATGATCTTCCAGGGCTTCAACCTGTTCCCGCACCTCACGGTCGGCAAGAACGTGATGCTCGCGCCGACGCTGGTGAAGAAGCGCGGCGGCATCGAAGCCGCGTCGCAGGCCCGCAAGCT
>CAIQMJ010000754.1 GCA_903872875.1 uncultured Variovorax sp. | reverse complement strand
CGTGGGATGGCGCTTGACGCCCTTGTAGAGCGAGGTGCCACCCAGCGTCACGCCCTGGTAGATGGTGCAGCCGTCGCCGATCTCGGCCGTCTCGCCAACCACCACGCCCATCGCGTGATCGAAGAACACGCGCTCACCGATCTTGGCGCCAGGGTGGATCTCGATGCCCGTGATCCAGCGCGAAAACTGCGAGACGAAGCGGCCGCACCACTTGAGCCCGTGCATCCAGCACCAGTGCGCGACGCGATGCAGCACCACGGCGTGGAAGCCGGGATAGAGCGTGATCACTTCCCAGTGCGAGCGTGCGGCCGGGTCGCGGTCGAGGATGCACTGGATGTCGGAGCGCAGGCGCGAGAGCATGGATGTTGTCGTTGTAAGAGCGGCGGGCGCGCAGTCTAAGGGCTCGGCTCTTGACCCGGCGCCGCCGGGGGCTTCGGCTCCGCCATGGCCTTGGCGATGCCGCGCAGGATATGGATTTCTTCAGGCGTCGGCTGTGCGCGATTGAACAACTGCTGCAGCCGCGGCATCAGCTTCTTCGGCGCCGCCGGGTCGAGAAAGCCGATCTGGACGAGCGAGCGCTCCCAGTGCTCGAGCATGCCGGCCACCGCCTTCGCATCGGCCGGAACCACCGGCGCCGTCGCCTCCTGCACCGTGAAGCCACCCAGCGACTGGCGCCATTCGTAGGCGATCAGCTGGATCGCCGCCCCGAGGTTGAGCGAGCCGAAGTCCGGGTTCGCCGGGATGCTGAGCGCGACGTTGCAGCGGTAGACATCCTCGTTGCGCATGCCGAAGCGCTCCGACCCGAACAGGAAGGCCACGTGCTGCGGCTCGCCGCGCGCCAGCGGTTCGAGATGCTCGCGCGGCTGGCGCGTCGGCGGACCGAAGTCGCGCGGGATCATCGCCGTGGCGCACAGGTGGGTGACGCCATCGAGCGCCTCGTCCAGCGTCTCGACGATACGGGCGTTGGCCAGCACGTCGAGCGCGCCGCTCGCGCGCTGGATGGTTTCCTCGCGCCGCAGCACGTTGGCCCAGCGCGGCGCGACGAGCACCAGGTCGCCGAAGCCCATGGTCTTCATGGCGCGGGCGGCGGCGCCCACGTTGCCGGCATGACTGGTCTGGATCAGGATGAAACGGGTACGCATGGAAAGGGACAGAGGGGGGAGATGCCGCGGACGACGGCAAGCCGGTAAAATCGCCCGATTCTCGCCGCCCGCATCGCCGTGGCTGCTTTCCGGACGCTCCGGTCCCATCTGCTCTTCCACAATCCATGTCGTCGCCGAACCTCCATCCCATGCTCAACGTGGCCGTCAAGGCCGCCCGCGCCGCCGGCGCCATCATCAATCGCGCGGCACTCGACGTCGAAGCCGTACGCATCTCGCAGAAGCAGGTGAACGACTTCGTGACGGAGGTGGACCACGCTGCCGAGAAGATCATCATCGAGACACTTCTCACCGCGTACCCCGGCCACGGCATCCTCGCGGAGGAATCGGGCAGCGAGCACGGCGCCAAGGATTCCGAATTCGTCTGGATCATCGATCCGCTCGACGGCACGACCAACTTCATCCACGGCTTTCCGTTCTACTGCGTGTCGATCGCGCTCGCAGTGCGCGGCAAGGTCGAGCAGGCCGTCGTCTACGACCCGAGCCGCAACGACCTGTTCACCGCCACGAAGGGCCGCGGCACCTTCCTGAACGACCGCCGCCTGCGCGTGAGCAAGCGCACCCGGCTGACCGAATGCCTGGTGTCGACGGGCTTCCCGTTCCGCGCTGGCGACAACTTCAAGCAGTACCTGGCCATCATGGCCGACGTGATGCCGCGCCTGGCCGGCCTGCGCCGGCCCGGCGCCGCGGCGCTCGACCTGGCCTATGTGGCGGCCGGCTACACCGACGGATTCTTCGAGACCGGCCTGAGCCCGTGGGACGTGGCTGCGGGCTCGCTGCTGGTGACCGAGGCCGGCGGCCTGATCGGCAACTTCACGGGCGAGCCCGAGTTCCTCGACCAGCGCGAATGCCTGGCCGGCCCGCCACGCATCTACGGCCAGCTGGTGCCGCTGCTCGCCAAGTACTCGAAGTTCGCGGGCCTCGACGACAAGATGCGCGCCAGCGACCGTGCGCGTGCCGTCGCCGCTTCGAACCTGCCCGAAGCGGAAGCCTCGGCCGACATCTACGCGCGCAGCACCGTGACCGGCATGGACGCCGATACCGAGACACCGGCGAGCGAGGCGGCCGCACCCGCAGCGCCCGCGCCGCGCAAGCTCACGCGCATCCGCCGCGATGCGCCGCCGGCCGCACCGAACGGAAACGACACCCCCGCCGAGTGATGCCGGGCGAGCGCGCCGCCGTCAGGCTTCGCGCGGCACTGCGTGTCGCGCTCAGCTTCTACATCGCCAACGGCCTGTCCGTGGCCGCCGGGCTGCTGCTGATCTCGGCCGGCGTCCATCTCGCGCTCGGGGCCGTGGCGGGTGCAGCGGCCTCGGTCGGCGTGATCGTGGCATCGCCGCCCGACATGGCCGCACCGCGGCGTGGCAAGTTCCTGCAGATGCTGCCGGCGCCCTTGATCGGCCTGCCGCTGTTCTTCGCCGTCCAGATGTTGCATGCGGCGCCGATCCGCCTCGGCCTGCTGCTGGTGCCAGCCACCTTCTTCGCCTTCATCCTCATGGCCTGGGGCAAGCGCGGTATCCCGATCGCCATTGCAGTGATGCTGGCGATGATCTTCTCGATGGCCACGCAGAAGCCCACCGGGCTGCATGAGGCGGTCGAGCGCACGCTGCTGTTCGGGCTGGGCGCCGGGCTCTACGTGGTGTACGCCACATTGGCCAACCTGCTGCTCAACGGGCGCTACCGCGTGCAGGCCATGGCCGATCTGCTGCTGTCGCTCTCGGCGCTGATGCGCAGCGAGGCACGGCAGTTCACGCCGCGGGACGAGACCCAGGACATCCGCGACGTGCCGACGTCGATGCTCGGCCAGATGCTGCGCCAGCAGGCCGCGCTGGCCGACCAGCTGCAGGCCACGCGCGACCTGGTGCTCGAATCGCCGCGCACGGTCAAGCGCCAGCGGCTCGCCGGCATGCTGACCATCGTGCTGGAGATTCGCGACCACCTGCTGGCCAGCGAACTCGATCTCGATGCGCTGCGCCTGGACGTCGCCCACGCAGGCGCCTTGAACGAGATGCGCGAAGTGCTCGAAGCGCTGGCCGACGACGCCGCCGCGCTGGCCGATGCGCTGCTGCTGGGCCGACAGCCGTCGCCGGCAACCGATCGGCGCCCTCGCCTTGCCGGGATCCGCATGGACGACGCCGGGGCGCACCACATACCGGCCGGCCCGACCGGCGCCATGCTCGCGCGCGGCCTGGCAAGCCGCATCGGCCACATCAACGACGAGATGCTGCGGCTGTCGGCCATGGCGCGTGGCGAAACATTGCCCGACCTCGCCGTGGTGCGCGCCAACTGGCACATGTTCGTGAGCCCGACGGCGTGGTCGATCCGGCCGCTCTTCACGCTGTGGCGCTGGGACGCGCCGCCGCTGCGGCATGCGATCCGCGCGGCGCTGGCGATGGCGGCGGGCTACGCCATCGCCGTGTCGATGCCCTGGGGATCGCACGACTACTGGATTCTGTTGACCATCGTGGTCGTGCTGCGCGGCAGTCTGTCGCAGACGCTGGAACGGCGCAACGCCCGCGTTGCCGGTACGCTGCTGGGCTGTGTCTTCGCGGTCGCGCTGCTGTCGGCGCACCTGTCGCCGCTCGCGTTGCTACTGGCAATGACGCTGGCGCAGGGTGTGGCCCATGGTTTCGCCGTAAAGCGCTACCTGATCACCGCCGTCGCAGCCACCGTGCTGGGGCTGACGCAGGCCCACATGCTGAACACGGGCGTGAGCACGACCTTTGCGCTGTTCGAACGCACGGCCGACACGCTGATCGGTGCTGCGCTCGCCTGGGCCTTCTGCTACGTGCTGCCGTCATGGGAGCGCGGCCAGGTGCCGGCACTCGTCGCGCGCACGCTGAAGGCGCAGGCGCGCCACGCGCGGCTCGCACTCGGGCTGGGCCAGTTGCGCTCGGTCGACATCAGCCCCGAACTCGACTGGCGCCTGGCGCGCCGTGAGGCCTTCGACAGCCTGTCGGCGCTGGTGCAGGCCACGCAGCGCGCGCTGTCGGAGCCGCGCGCGGTGCGCCCGCCGATCGAGCCGCTCGAACACCTGCAGGCCCACAGCTACCAGTTGCTCGCACAGCTCAGTGCGGTCAAGTCGATGCTCGTGTTGCGGCGTGACCGCCTCACGCCCGACGAGATCGAAGGGCCGCTGGCGCGCACGGCCGCGCGCATCGAAGAGGCGATCGGTACGCCACCCATCGCCGGCCCCGACATGCCGGCCAGTCCGCCTGCCACCACCCTCGGTGGACCGATCCCGCTGCCCGACCCGTTCGACAACGACATCAGCCCCTGGATGCTGCGCCGCCTCGACCTCGCAACGACCCTGGCAGCCCAGTTGCGCGAAGACGCCGCGCGCATCCTACAAAGCATCCAGACCAACGTGCCCACAATGGGCCGATGACCAAGGAAGCCCTTTTTTCCCATCCGTGGTTCGGCCCGCTGCTGGCCGCGCTGATCGCCATCCCTCTCGCCCTGCTGGTCCATCGCATCGGCGGCATCGTCCTCAGGCGCGTCACGCGCCGCACGCCGGTGGTGCTGAGCGTGATCGAGGCGATCGAGGCGCCGACCCGGTTCCTGCTCCCGCTGATCGCACTGCAGGTCGTCTGGCAAGGCGTACCGGACACCGTCCGCTTCATCGATAACGTTCGCCACCTGAATGGCCTCATCCTGATCGCCGTGCTGACCTGGCTGGCGATCAAGGCCGTCAACGGGCTGGCCGACGGCGTGCTGGCCAAGAACCCCTACGACATCGACGACAACCTGCACGCGCGCCGCGTGCTGACGCAGACGCGCGTGCTGGCGCGCACCGCCAATTCCATGCTGCTGGTGGCCGGCGCGGCGATGCTGCTCATGACCTTCCCCGGCGCGCGCCAGGTCGGTGCCAGCCTGCTCGCATCTGCCGGCGTGATCGGCATCGTGGCCGGCCTGGCGGCCAAGCCGGTATTCAGCAACCTCATCGCCGGCCTGCAGATTGCGCTGGCGCAGCCGATCCGCATCGACGACGTGCTGGTGGTCGAGGGCGAATGGGGCCGCGTCGAAGAGATCACCGGCACCTTCGTCGTGCTGAAGATCTGGGACGACCGCCGGTTGATCCTGCCTCTGTCGTACTTCATCGAGAAGCCGTTCCAGAACTGGACGCGCAGTTCGTCGCAGTTGCTGGGGTCGGTGTTCATCTACGCCGACTACGGCCTGCCGCTGGCGCCGGTGCGCGCCGAGGTCGAACGCCTCGTCAAGGCCGCGCCGCAGTGGGACGGCCGCTTCTTCAACCTGCAGGTGACGGACACGACGGAACGCACCATGCAGTTGCGCGTGCTGTGTACGGCGGCCTCGTCCTCGCTCGCTTTCGACCTGCGTTGTGCCGTGCGCGAGGGCGTGATCGACTTCATGCAGCGCGAATATCCGCAGTTCCTCCCGAAGATGCGGTTCGAGGACGCGTCCGGGCCGCAGCGCTACCCGGCGCCGCCGTCGGGCGGGCCAGCGGGAACGGCACCGCTTTCTGGCCAGCCGGTGCCGATGGCTTCCGTCCAGGCCACGCAATGACGGTCGCACCGGGCCTGCAGGCCATCCGGCACGCGACGAACGCCACGGGTGCATCCGGCCACGGCTTCCGCACGGCGGCCACATGGGCGCTGTGCGGCGTCCTTCAGGTGCTCCTGCCTGCTCATGCCTCGGCAGCGCCGCTCGCGGAGGTGTTCGTTCGCGTCGACAAGCCCGAGCGCATCGATGCGCAATGGCAGGCCCGTCTGTGCGCCCTGTTGCCTCAACCCTGCAAGTCCGACACGCTCGCGCTCTACACGCCTCGCGGTGCCGCCGCGGGCGACTTCGTCGTACTGGGCACGGAACCGCTCGCAATGGCACGACTGCGCCGCATCGGGACAGCCTGGCAGCTCCTGTCGACGCATGACTTCACGGGCTACCGGCATTCGATGGCCGATGCACCCAGGGACGCGGACGCCGACTCCTTTTCGCCTCCGACCCTGAGCCTCGCGCCGGCGCTCTATCCGCTCGGACCGGACCGCTGGGCCGCAGCGGTCCTATGGACCACCATCGCGTCGTACTCCGGCGGCGGTGCCGGGTACAGCACCGCGGATTTCGTTGCGCTCGACCCGCAGGCCGGCGCCGCACGCACCGTGCATGCCGGCATCCCGTTCTCATGTTCGGTGACGATCCGTGCCTGCTTCAGCGAGAAGGAGTACGCCCAGTCACCGCACTGCCACGACGAAACCGAAGGAAGCCTGCGCATCGGCTACCAGGAAGGCGGCCAGGACCGCGGCGCTGGCGACTTCCGCTG
>CAIQMJ010000753.1 GCA_903872875.1 uncultured Variovorax sp. | reverse complement strand
TCACTTCCCATTTCTGGAAGCCATTGCCGGCGATTTTGTTCAGGACGTCCGCGAAGCCCTGGATGAGCGGGGTCACCTCGTAGCCTTCGTCCGCGATGAAGTCGACCTTCTGCGCTCCCGCTGCAATCGGATGCGCGCCGCGCCAGACCATGTGGCCCTTGATCACGATCCTTGTCAGGGGAACGGCGCCGTTGGCATCGGCGAAGTTGACGATGCTCAGTTCGAACCTGTCGCCCGCGGCGTACTTGAAGTCGCGCTTGAGATAGAAGGGCTTGAGCGTTCCGTCGGGGTTCTTGCTGGCGCTGGGCCGGATCTCGGGCGCAATGCTCACCCATTCGCCGACCAGGGCCTGTTGGGTCTGTTCCAGATTCATGGCTGTGTTTCCTGCAGCTTGGGGTAGAGAAGTCGTCGATGCGCAGCCGGCAAGGCCGGCGGCAAGCGCCAACGACAGGGAGATCGAGACACGGCGTGTCCACATGGGAAACCTTTCTGAATGGCCGGCGCAGTGTCCGGCACCTCCGCCCGCGGGCGGTAGCCCAAATCGGCAGAAGCTCGGGCATGCGGCAAGGTCCTGGTGTTGACGCCACAGGACCCGCATGCAAATCTCGGCAACCGACGCCTCACTCCGCCATCGACACCATGCAATTCAAGTTGGATCACTTCGCCGACTTCCATACCCATGGTGCGTCCGCGCCGGAATGGAACCAGCGCTATCAGCAGATATCGCGCGGCGCGATGCGCAGTTCAATGACCGAAATCACCGTCGGTGGCACCCATCTCTTCTGGAAGACCATGAACCAGCGCGTCGTCCAGCAAGGCTGCCCGCCCGTGGGGAAGCTCTGCTTCGCGTTCCTCGCGCGAACGACCGGACCGGCACGGATGCAGGGCCGCGAGATCACGGACAGCAGTGTCTTCGTGCTTCGCGGCGGCGAGGAATTCGTCCTGCACCGGCCGGCGCAGATGGAACTGCTGGCCGTGACCGTCGATGAGCACCAGTTCGGCCAGCTCCTGAGCCAGCAGCCCGACGCCGTGCCTCTGCAGGCCTTGCTGCGCCGCACCGTGTTCGACGCCGCGCCGGCCGCATTGGCCCGGCTCAAGGCCAGTCTGGGCGCGATGTTCGTCTGTGGAACCGGCGGCACCGACTACGCGCTACCGTCACGCTCCGATTTCGCCATGGAAGACCTCGTGCAGTCCCTGCTGCTCGGTGTGCTGCGTGACGCGAACCGGGATGGCCGGCGCGGCACGGGCATGTCGGCGCACGTTCTCGTGAGCGAGTGCCACCGCCTGACCATGGCCGAGCCGGAATCGCCACCCACGATCGAGGAACTCTGCGCCAGATTGCGCACGAGCCGGCGCTCGCTGCAGGACAGCTTCCAGAAGGTCGCGCGAACCACACCGACCGACTACCTTCGATGCATGCGGTTGAACCTCGTGCGCCGCACATTGCACAGGACGATGCCGCATCAGGCCGGCATCGGCGACATCGCGACCCAGGCCGGCTTTTCGCACCTCAGTCACTTCGCAGCCGAATACAAGCGCCTGTTCGCGGAACTCCCTTCCCAGACGCTGAGAGCGGATGCGCTCCGGCCCAGATCGCCTGCGCACGCGGCCTGAAGTCACACCGCCAGATGGTCCTCCAGCGCCTCGCGCGGAAATTGGGCGATCGGGCCGCCGGCCACCACCGCGCCATGGTCGAGCAGCAGCACCTGGTCGGCGGTCTGCAGCACGAAGGACAGGTTCTGCTCGACGATGACGAAGCGCGCGCCGGCTTCGGCACGCATCCGTACCAGCCCTGACATGCGGTCGATGTTCTCCGGCTGCACGCCCTCGGTCGGCTCGTCCAGCAGGCTGACCGGCGCCTCCAGCGCCAGCGTCCGGGTGAAGGCCAGCAGCTTGCGCTCGCCACCGCTCAGCGAGCCCGCGCGTTGCGCGGTGCGTTCCTTCAGGCGCGGGAAGGCGTCGAAGTAGCGCGCATAGCGGGACAGGTCGTCGTCCCGCAGATGCAGCCGCAGGTTGTCGCCGACGCTGAGTTCGGTGAAGACGATGTCCTCTTGCGGGCCGTAGGCGATGCCGGCCGACAGGCGCGCGTGCGGCGGGCGCCGTGCCAGGTCGAGCGGGCCGAAGGCGACGCGGCCACCCATCAGCGGCAGGAAGCCGGCGAGCGCGCGCATCAGCGTCGTCTTGCCGACGCCGTTGCGGCCGAGCACGCACAGCACCTCGCCCGCGCGCACCGAACCGTTCACGTTGCGCAGCACGGTCGTGTCGCCGTAGCCGGCGCTGAGGTCATCGAAGGTCAGTGCGTCGGCCGCAGCGGACTGCAGGGTCGCGTTCATTTCCGGCCTCCGGCGTACACGGCCCGCACCTTCGGGTCGGCCTGGATCTGCGCCAGCGTGCCTTCGGACAGCAGCTTGCCCTGGCTCAGCACGAAGACGTGGCCGGCGATGACCGACACCGCCGCCATGTCGTGCTCGATGACCAGCGCCGCGGCATCGAGCATGCGGGCGCTGGCGATGATCGCGTCGATCATCCGCCGCGTCTCCGCAGGCGAGAGGCCGGCGCAGGGTTCGTCGAGCAGCAGC
>CAIQMJ010000752.1 GCA_903872875.1 uncultured Variovorax sp. | reverse complement strand
CCGGTGCGGTACTGGTTCTCGGCGAGTTCGCCGACGCAACGCACACGACGGTTGCCCAAATGGTCGATGTCGTCGACTTCGCCGTTGCCGTTGCGCAGGTCGACGAGGATCTTGACCACGGCCAGGATGTCTTCGTTCGACAGCACCATCGGGCCGGTCGATTCGTCGCGGCCAACCTTGGCGTTGAACTTCATGCGGCCGACGCGCGACAGGTCGTACGTGTCCGGGTTGTAGAACAGACGCTGGAACAAGGCCTGCACGGCGTCTTCCGTCGGCGGCTCCCCGGGGCGCATCATGCGGTAGATCGCGACGCGGGCGGCGAACTCGTCGACCGTTTCGTCGATGCGCAGGGTCTGCGAGATGTACGCGCCCTGGTCCAGTTCGTTCGTGTAGATGACCTGGATGTCCTGCACGCCGGCCGTGCGCAGCTTCTTCAGCAGCGCTTCGGTCAGCTCGTCGTTGGCTTTGGCCAGGATCTCGCCGGAATCGCCATCGACGATGTTGCGGGCGACCACGCGGCCGACCAGAAAGTCTTCCGGCACGCTGATGTGTGTCGTGCCGCCCTGCTCCAGCTCACGGGTGTGGCGGGCGGTGACGCGCTTGTCCTTGGCGACAACGACCTTGCCCGACTTGTCGGTGATGTCGAAGCGCGCGACCTCGCCGCGCAGGCGTTCGGGGACGAACTCCATCTGCGCGCCGCTGTCCATCAGGCGGAAGTTGTCGTTGACGAAGAAGTTCGCCAGGATCGATTCCGGATTCAGGCCGATGGCCTTCAGCAGGATCGTGACCGGCATCTTGCGGCGACGGTCGACGCGGAAGTACAGCATGTCCTTCGGATCGAATTCGAAGTCGAGCCAGGAGCCGCGGTAGGGAATCACGCGTGCAGAGAACAACAGCTTGCCCGAGCTGTGGGTCTTGCCCTTGTCGTGTTCGAAGAACACGCCCGGCGAACGGTGCAGCTGCGACACGATGACGCGCTCGGTACCGTTGATGATGAACGAGCCCTTGTCGGTCATGAGCGGCACTTCGCCCATGTAGACCTCTTGCTCCTTCACTTCCTTGACCACCTTCGACTGCGAAGTCGACGACTCGCGGTCATAGATGATGAGCTGGACCTTGGCACGCACAGCCGACGCGAAGGTCAGGCCCCGGGTCTGGCATTCACGCACGTCGAACGCCGGCTTCGCCAGGTTGTACTCGAGGAACTTCATCTCGACGAAACCGTTGTGCGAGACGATCGGGAACGCAGCGGTGAAAGCGGCTTGCAGACCTTCGATGGTCCGCTTCTGGGGCGCGATGCCTGCTTGCAGGAACGCGGTGTACGCGTCCTTCTGCATCTGCAGCAGGTAGGGGATTTCAACGACGCTGTCGCGGCTACCGAAATTCTTTCGGATGCGCTTGCGTTCGGTGTAACTGTACGTGGACGTTTGGGCCATGAGAGCTCCGGTGCTTGAGATCTTCAGCGACTTGTCAGCGACGCTCTCGCGTCACTGCTTGGCGGCTGGCCACTACCAGCCGTTGGCGGACAGTGATGCATTGCACATCACCCGAACCAAGGGGTCTTCTGCAGTCGGGGTCAGAAGACACTCAAAAATCGTCTTGGATCCTGCTTTTCCGTCGACCTGGTGGTTTCCGGAAAAGTCGAAGCGATGTCGACTTTTGGGTGCGCTCTGAAAGCGGCAAAGGCTGGAGGGCCTT
>CAIQMJ010000751.1 GCA_903872875.1 uncultured Variovorax sp. | reverse complement strand
GCCAGCCTGGCCCGCATGGACCCATCGCTGGAAGAAGCGGGCCGCGTGTTCGGCGCCTCGCGCTGGCAGGTGCTGTGGCACGTCACGCTGCCGCAGTTGCGCGGCAGCATCGCGGCCGGCGCCATCCTGAGTTTCATCCTGTCCTTCGACGACGTGTCGGTCTCGCTGTTCCTGAGCAGCGCGCAGACCACCACGCTGCCGATCGCCATCATGTCCTACATGCAATACAACTTCGACCCCTCCATCGCCGCGATCTCGGCCCTGCTGATCCTCGCGACGCTGGGCGGTGCACTGGCCGTGGAACGCTTCTTCGGCCTCAAGAAAATCCTCGGGAGCTGACCATGGCCCATGTCTCGCTGAACCACCTGCACAAGAGCCACGGCGCCAACGTCGTGGTCGACGATATCTCGCTCGACATCCCGAGCGGCAAGTTCCTCACCCTGCTCGGGCCGAGCGGCTGCGGCAAGAGCTCGACGCTGCGCATCGTCGCCGGACTGTCGCAGCCCGACGCGGGCCGCGTGCTGATCGACGGCCGCGACGTGACGCGGCTGGACGCGCCCAAGCGCAACATCGGCATGGTGTTCCAGAGCCTTGCGCTGTTCCCGCACATGACGGTGCAGGACAACGTGGCCTTCGGCCTGAAGATGCGCGGCGTGCCGCCCGGGCAGCAGGCACCGCGCGTGAAGCGCGCGCTCGACCTGGTGCACCTGGGGAGCTTCGGCGAGCGCTATCCGCGCCAGCTGTCGGGCGGCCAGCAGCAGCGCGTGGCCCTGGCGCGCGCGCTGGTGGTCGAGCCCAGCATCCTGATCCTCGACGAACCCTTCGGCGCACTCGACCGCAAGCTGCGCGAGACGATGCAGACCGAGCTCTACCGCATCACGCGGGAACTCGGCATCACCTCGCTCTTCGTCACGCACGACCAGGAAGAAGCGTTGATGCTCAGTGACAGCGTGGCCGTGATGAACCAGGGTCGCATCGAGCAGGTCGGCTCGCCGATCGAGCTGTTCGAGCGCCCGCGCAACCGCTTCGTGGCGGAGTTCATGGGCTTGTCGAACTTCGTGCGCGCCCGGGTGGTTGGCACGCACGATGGCGGCTGCACGCTGGAAGCCTTCGGCCATGCATTCGACGCACCGGCCGCGGCGCTTTCGGTCGGCCAGCCGGTCGAGGTCGCGCTGCGGCCGGAACGCATCCGGCTGAGCGCGACTAATGCGCCCGCTGCGGCCGGCAGCGAAGGCGTGCAGGGCCAGGTGACGCAGGCGATCTACCACGGCAGCGCCTCCGACTACATGGTCCGCCTGCCCGACGGCAGCATGCTCAGCGTGCGCCAGGGCAACGACCAGGGCCTGTCGCATGACGCCCTGCCCTTCAGCGTCGGCATGCCGGTGCGCGCGCAATGGAAGCGCTCGGCCGTGCACATCCTGCACGCATGAGCGCAACGGCCTCGTCGGTCGCGGCACCCGTCGCGACCGCGCCGCGCGAGCGGCTGGCGGCGGCCTGCATGGTCGTGCTGGTGGCAAGCACCTACCTGCGCCTGATGTGGCCGTCCGAAGCCCTGCTCATGCTGGCCTGCGCCGCGTTGCTGGGCTTCATGGCCGCCGCATGGACGAGCGTCGGCCGGCAGGGTCGCGTGTTCGTCGTATTGGGCGCAGTCGCCAGCGGTGCGGCCTTCCTGTTCAGCGATCTGGGTGTGGCCGTGCTGGCCGGCGCCGGCGCGCAAAGCGTGCAGTTCGCTACGCTGCTGGCCGCGCTCGCGACGCTGCGGCTGCCGATGCGCCGATCCCGGCTCATCGCGCGCGCCGCAGCCTGCCTGGTCGCGACCGGCGCAAGGCGGCGCTATGCCGCGCTGTCCTTCGGCAGCCATCTGCTCAGCCTGATCTTCAGCTTCGGCGTGGTGCCGATGATGGGCGAGATGCTGCGGCGATCGGGTCTCGACGCGCGCACCAGTCCCGGCGCGCGGCAGATGCTGATGGCGGTCATCCGCGGCCTCTCGATGACCACGGCCTGGTCGCCGATGGCGATCAGCTTCGCGATCGTGAGCACCGCGCTGCCGCAGATGCGGCCGCTCGCCTTCATGGGTGCCGGCCTGCTGGCCGCGACCCTGGTTCTGGCCGGTGGCTGCGCGCTGCACCGGCCGCTGCCGCTCGACCGGCAGCCGCCCGCGGATGCGCCGCGTGGCGACGTGCAGTCGCTGTTCATCATCCTGGGCATGGCAACGGCCCTGTTCGGCGCCACGCTGCTGCTCTACCAGCTGTCCGGCCTGCCCTTCATCATGGCCTCGGCCACCACGCTGCCCTGCTTCAGCCTGCTCTGGCTGATGCTGGAACGCGATCCTGCTCCGGCCGCCGGACCGGGGCTGCCCACGCGCTTCTTCCAGGTGCTCACGGAGATGCGCAGCGAGACTTTCATCTTCTCGGCATCGACCTTCATCGGACAAGCGATCGTCGCGATCGTGCTGGCCAACGCAGGCCGCGCCGGCACGGGATGGCAGGGGCTGCTCGCGCCGCTGCCGCTGGCGCTGCTGTGCGTGTGGCTGATTCCCGCGATCGCGATGCTGTCGATTGCACCGACCATCGTCGTGCTGCTGCTCGCGCAGGCGGTGGCGCACAGCGGCTTCGGCACGGCGACGCCGGTGACCTTCGCCTGCGCGCTGACGCTCGGCTGGTCGCTCGCCATCGGCATCTCGCCGGTCAGCGCGACGCTGCTGATCGCCGGCGCCATCACCGGCGTATCGCCGCGCGAGATCGCCTTCGGCTGGAACCTGCGCTACACGCTGGCCGCGTCGTCGGCGGCGGGCGTGTTCATCGCGCTGCTTTACGCGATGGGCTGGTAGGCGCGGGCCGCGGGCAACCCGCTCAGGCCCGGCGCGGATAGCCGCCGTACCCGGCCTGCGCCGCGATCTCGTCGCGCGCCTGCCGCAGCGCGGTCTCGATGCGCGCCTGCAGCGCCGCGTCGAGTCGGCTTGCCGGCACGGCGACCGACAGCGCCGCCAGCGGCGTGCCGAACGAACCGAGGATCGGCAGCGCGAGCGACGACACCTCGCGCACCTGCCCATGCGTCTGCACGGCCACGCCGCCATCGGCGATGCGTTCGAGCTGTGCCACCAGGTCTCGGCGCGCTTCGGGATCTGCCGGCCCGCAGGCCGCGAGCGTCGGCGCCCACTGCTGCGGATCGCGACAGGCCAGCAGCGCCAGGCCGCCCGCCGTCTCTGTGATGGCTGCACGCTCACCCAGCGAGAAGGTATAGGTCAGGCGCCGCTTGCAGGCCTCGCGCCACAGAACGATCACTTCGTTGCCCTCGGCCTGGACGAGGAAGCAGCTTTCGTCGACGTCGACCACCAGCCGGCTGAGCACCGGCTGGCTGATCTGCACGATGTCCATCTCGGCGAGGTAGCGGCCTGCGATCCCCAGGATGCGCGAGCCCAGCGAATAGGCCCGGCTCATCGCATCGCGCTGCAGGTAGCCCGACTGCACGAGCGTGTCCAGGATCAGCGTGGTCGTGCTCTTGGGAATGCCGAGGCGTTCGGCAATGTCCGAATGCTTGAGCGCGCGCGCGGCGGCTACGGTTTCGATGATGTCCAGCGCGCGGATCGCAGCGCGCACCTGCTTGGCGGGGACTTCCGGTGCGGATTCGATGGGGGAGTTGAGCGACACGTGACACCTTGATGCAATTGCATTGTCTCGTAGGTCGATGCGCCCTGCAGGCCGGCGCGGGGAACACTCAAATCTTTCCCAAGTTGGCCGCCATCCTTCGCGCCGTGCCTGATCCGACCCACGACATCCGAACGCCGCGTCCGTTCCCCTTTCCATCGAAGACCATTCCGCGTGATGCGTAGGGTCCTGCGCCGTGTCGGCCGGGCGCCGACGCTGGCCTTGCTGGCGCTGGCACTGCTCCATGCACGTCCGGCCCTTGCCCAGCAGGACGCCGCGTGGATCGACGCGCCGATGGTCCTGCGGCGAACGCCGCAGCTCACCGAAACCATACCGCGCACGGAGCGCGGCGATCGGCCGAGCGTGATCGACGGCGACCGCATGCGCGGCCGCCCGAATCTCGAAACGGCGGCCGAAGGCAACGCGTCGCTGCGGCGCGGCGACACCGTCATCCGCGCCGACCGGCTGACATACGACCAGGCCGGCGATCTGGCCGGGGCCGATGGCAACGTGCATGTGAACCAGGCCGGCAACACCTACGACGGCCCCGAGTTGCATTTGAAGCTCGAGACCTTCGAGGGATTCTTCAACAACGTGCGCTACAGCCTCCTGGCGACCGGCGGCCACGGCGACGCGCAGCGCATCGACTTCATCGACGCCAGTGTCTCGGTCGCACGGCAGGCCACCTACACCACCTGCCGGCGAGAAGACTATCCCGGCTGGATGCCGGCCTGGCTGCTGAGCGCAAGCACGCTGTCCACCGACACCGCAGCCGACGAAGGCGTCGCCAAGGACGCGCGGCTCAGCTTCATGGGTCTGACCACGCCGGCGTTGCCGTCGCTCAGCTTTCCGCTCGGCAACACCCGCAAGAGCGGCCTGCTGGCGCCGGTCTTCGGCATCGACAGCACGAATGGCGTGGAGCTGGAGCAGCCCTACTACTGGAACATCGCGCCCAATCGCGACGCGACCCTGTACCCGACGCTGATGAGCAAGCGCGGCATCGACCTGGGCAGCGAGTTCCGCTATCTGGAAGACAGCTACAGCGGCCAGATCCGGGCCGACTACATGCCGACCGATACGCTGCGCAGCCGGGAGCGCTGGGGCATCTGGGCCAAGCACACCGAGAGCTTCGATCCGAAGCCATTCGGCCTGGACACGCTCAGCCTGGACCTGAACATCAACCGCGTGAGCGACGACGATTACTGGCGCGACTTCTCGCGCACGCCTTCGCTGACCACGCGCCTCCTTGCGAACGATGCGGCGCTCGGCTGGAGCCGGGGCGGCTGGAGCGGACAGGCACGCGTGCTGACCTACCAGACGCTCCAGTACAGCCTGTCGCCGATCACGCCGCCGTACAACCGGACGCCGCAGCTCACGGCCAACGACAACACCTATGACTGGCATGGCTTCGACATGTCGATCAACCTCGACTACACACGCTTCGCCGTCGATTCGGCCTACGCCCCCAAGCTCAACGGCATCGCCCAGCCCGATGGCGAGCGCATGGTGGGCAATTTCCAGATCAGCCGGCCCTGGATCACGCCGCAGGGCTACCTGATCCCGAAGCTCCTGCTGCACACGGCGGCCTACCAGTTCGACAGCCCGCTCGCCAGTGGCGCCAGTGCCATCACGAGCACGGTCCCGACCTTCAGCCTCGACGGCGGACTGGTGTTCGAGCGCGATGCCAGCTACTTCGGCCGGGCGTTTCGCCAGACGCTCGAGCCACGGCTCTTCTACGTCCACACGCCGTACCGGGACCAGAGCCAGATCCCCATCTACGACACGGCCGAGAACGACTTCAGCTTTGCGACCATCTATACGGAAAACGCCTTCTCCGGCAACGATCGCGTGTCGGACACGAACATGCTCACGACAGGGCTCACCACGCGCCTGATCGACCCGGATTCCGGTGCCGAAGCCGTGCGCTTCGGCTTCGCGCAGCGCTTGCGCTTCGCCGATCAGGACGTCACGCTGCCCGGCGGCACGCCCGTGACCGATCGCCTCAGCGACACGCTGGTCGGCGGCAGCGTCAACTGGACGCCGCAGTGGAGCACCGACGCGCTGCTGCAGTACAACCTGGACGACCACCATTCGACGCGCGATGCGATCAGCCTGCGCTATGCGCCCTCACCGCACCACGTGTTCAACATGGCCTACCGCTACCAGGCCGATACCACGTCCACGGCGAACGACGGCACGCGCACCATCGACTTCGGTTGGCAATGGCCGCTGGCCGACCTCTGGCCGGGAGACGAGGCTTCTCACAACAGCGCGGCCGCGCGCGAGCCAGGCCGCTGGTACGCGGTGGGACGCCTCAACTACAGCCTGCGCGACCGTGAACTCGGCGTCGGCCTCCTCGGCTTCGAATACGACGCCTGCTGCTGGATCGGCCGCGTCGCGCTCGAGCGCCAGGTCAGCGGCGTGACCACGCCCACGACGCGCCTGATGTTCCAGATCCAGTTCAACGGGCTGGCCGGCGTGGGGTCGAGCCCGGGCGACACCTTCTCGAAGAACATCCAGGGCTATCAGCCGCTCGGTGCGTCGACGACGAGCGCCAGCAGGTTCTCCAACTACGACTAGCCGGGCGGCGATTCCTGCAGCGTCGCCCATTCGTCGTCGGTGAACAGCCGCGAACGCGTGAGAAAGCGCAGCCCTTCGGGACCTTCGAGCGAGAACATGCCGCCCCGGCCCGGCACCACGTCGATGATCAGCTGCGTGTGCTGCCAATACTCGAACTGCGGCCCGCTGATGTAGAACGGCGCGCCGCCGATCTCGCCGAGCAGCCGGTCGTAGTCACCGACGATGAAGTCGCCCTGCGGGTAGCACATCGGCGCGCTGCCGTCGCAGCAGCCACCCGACTGATGGAACATCAGCGGGCCGTGCCTGGCGCGCAGCTTCTCGATCAATGCGACGGCCGAGGCCGTCGCCAGCACGCGTTGGACTTGCTGCGCCATAGGAATCAGAAGAAGCCGAGCTTGCTCTCGCTGTAGCTCACCAGCAGGTTCTTGGTCTGCTGGTAGTGGTCGAGCATCATCTTGTGGTTCTCGCGTCCGATACCCGACTGCTTGTAGCCACCGAAGGCCGCATGCGCCGGATACTGGTGGTAGCAGTTGGTCCACACGCGGCCGGCCTGGATGCCACGGCCCATGCGGAAGGCGCGGTTCGCGTCGCGGCTCCACACGCCGGCGCCCAGCCCGTACAGCGTGTCGTTGGCAATGGCCAGCGCCTCTTCCTCGTCCTTGAAGGTCGTGACCGACAGCACCGGGCCGAAGATCTCCTCCTGGAAGATGCGCATCTTGTTGTGGCCCTTGAAGACTGTCGGCTTCACGTAGTAGCCGTCGGCCAGGTCGCCGGCCAGCACGTTGCGTTCGCCGCCGATCAGCAATTGCGCGCCTTCCTGCCGGCCGATGTCGAGGTACGACAGGATCTTCTCCAACTGCTCGCTCGAGGCCTGCGCGCCGATCATGGTTTCCGGGTCGAGCGGGCTGCCCTGCTTGATGGCCGCCACGCGCTTCATCGCGCGTTCGATGAAGCGCTCGTAGATCGACTCCTGCACCAGCGCGCGCGACGGGCAGGTGCACACCTCGCCCTGGTTCAGCGCGAACATCGCGAAGCCTTCGAGCGCCTTGTCGAAGAAGCCGTCGTCCTTGTCCATCACGTCCGCGAAGAACACGTTCGGTGACTTGCCGCCGAGTTCCAGCGTGACCGGGATCAGGTTCTGGCTGGCGTACTGCGAGATGAGCCGGCCTGTGGTCGTCTCGCCCGTGAATGCGATCTTGGCGATGCGGTTGCTCGACGCCAGCGGCTTGCCGGCCTCGACGCCGAAGCCGTTCACCACGTTCAGCACGCCCGGCGGCAGCAGGTCGCCGATGAGTTCCATCAGCACCAGGATCGACACCGGCGTCTGCTCGGCCGGCTTCAGCACCACGCAGTTGCCGGCGGCCAGCGCGGGCGCCAGCTTCCATACCGCCATCAGGATCGGGAAGTTCCAGGGAATGATCTGGCCGACCACACCGAGCGGCTCGTGGAAATGGTAGGCGTAGGTCTCGTGGTCGATCTCGCTGATGCCGCCTTCCTGCGCGCGGATGCACGACGCGAAGTAGCGAAAGTGGTCGACCGCCAGCGGCATGTCGGCCGCCATCGTCTCGCGGATCGGCTTGCCGTTGTCCCAGGTCTCGGCCGCCGCCAGCATCGGCAGGTTCTCCTGCATGCGATCGGCGATCCTGTTGAGCACGGTGGCACGCTCGGTCGGCGAGGTGCGGCCCCAGGCCGCCTTCGCCTTGTGGGCCGCATCCAATGCGCGATCGATGTCGGCGGCGGTCGACCGCGGTACCTCGCAGAAGACCTTGCCCGTCACCGGCGTGATGTTCTCGAAATACTGGTTGTCGACCGGCGCGACCCATTCGCCGCCGATGTAGTTGCCGTAGCGCTTCTTGAAGGGCACCGTGGTACCGAATTTGCCTGGCTCGAGCATGTCCATGTCTTGTCTCCGTTCGGGTTGGGGCGCCGCACCGCGCGTCGCCTCCCCCTTGCCTGCGCAAGCGCCATACCCGTGCGACACAGGGCATTCCCTGAGTGCCATCCCCCGTGAGACGCAGGCCCGCATGCATTCGGGCTCGCAATCCGCGACATATCCATGCGAATATCGCGAAAAACCTGTCGCAAGCTGCGAATCGCGACAACCAGCCGGAGACACACATGACCGACGCGAACCCGCTGCCACCGACGGCGCTGGCACGTGAACTCTTCTTTGCGCGGGGCATCGATCCCGGCGCGTCGGTTGCGTCCCACATCTCGCGCTCGTGGCAGCGCAGCCGGCAGTGCGAGTTCAGCGAGCCCGCGCCGCTCACCCGCGCCACCCTGCTCGACCGGCGAGAACAATCGCGGCAACTGGTCGCGTGTTCGCAGCCCGAGCTCGACAGCCTCGCCGAGCATGCGACCGGCAACGGCTGCGTGGTGGTGCTGTCGGACGCGAGCGGCCTGATCCTCGAAGAGGTCGGCAGCCCCGACTTCCTGCCGAAGGCGGAGCGCTTTGCACTGACGCCCGGCGTCGGCTGGTCGGAGAGCGAACAGGGCACCAACGCCATCGGCACCGCGCTCGCGGAACGCCAGGCGCTGATGGTGCTGGGCGGCGAGCACTACCTGTCGCGCAACGGCGCGCTGGGCTGCGCGGCGGCGCCGATCTTCACCGGCCGCGGCACGATCGCCGGCGTGATCGACATGTCCGGCGAGGCGACGCGCTTCAACCCGCACGCGCTCGGACTGGTCCGGATGGCGGCGCAGCAGGTCGAGCACCGCATGATGGTGTCGGGCGCTTCCGGCCATCTGTTGCGCTTCCATCGGCGTCCGCAACTGCTCGGCTCCGCGCGCGAAGGCCTGCTGCTGATCGAGGACGGGCGCATCGCCGCGGTCAATCCTGCAGCGCTCGAGATGTTCGGCCGCAGCTGGGACGACATGCTCGACAGCGACATCACCGCACTGCTCGGACCGGGCTGGGCCCGGCTGGAGCGCCAGCGCGGCCTGCTGACGCTCCCCGATGGGCAGCAGATCGCAGCGCTGATGGAGCGCGCGTCCCCGGGCACGCACCGCACGCCCGCACGCCGCCCTGCGGCATCGCAGCCGAAGGACGTCACGCCGGCCGACGACATCGAGCCGCTGCTGCAACCGGCCATGCGCGTGCTGGACGCCGGCGTGTCGGTACTCGTGACAGGCGAAACCGGCAGCGGCAAGGAAGTCTTTGCACGCCGCCTGCATGCGGCGAGCCGCCGCAGGGCCGGCCCCTTCGTGGCGATCAACTGCGCATCGCTGCCCGAGACGCTCATCGAAGCCGAGCTCTTCGGCTACCAGGACGGTGCCTTCACCGGCGCGCGCCGCCGCGGCATGCCCGGCCGCATCCGCGAGGCCGAAGGCGGCGTGCTGTTCCTCGACGAGATCGGCGACATGCCGCTCGGCCTGCAGACGCGCCTGCTGCGGGTCCTGGAAGAGCACGTCGTCACGCCGCTCGGTGGCGGTGCCGAAGTGGCGGTCGACTTCGACCTCGTGTGCGCAACGAACGCCGACCTGGAGGCAGCGGTCGCAGCCGGGCGCTTCAGGGCCGACCTCATGTATCGGGTGGCGGGCTATCGTGCCGCGCTGCCGGCGCTGCGCGAGCGCCGCGACCGCCGCAGCCTGATCGCCGACGTATTCGCGCGGTCCGGCGGAGCCGACAAGCGCCTCGCGCTGGAAGAAGCCGCGCTCGACGCGCTGACGGCGTATGCATGGCCAGGCAACGTGCGTGAACTCCGCAGCGCGATGCGCACCTTGGCTGCGTTGGCGGAGCCCGGCGATCGCCTCGATGCGAGCGCGTTGCCGGCCCACCTGCGCGCGGTTGCGGCACCGGTCGCTTCCACATCTGCCGCCTTCGCAACCGCCAGCACGGACGCCGGCCGGCGCGGTGCCGCTTCCGGTGGCGCGCTGGCAGCGGCCACGCGCCATGCAATCGACCAGGCAGTCGACGCGGCGGGCAACGACATCGCCGAGGCAGCGCGACAGCTCGGCATCCACCGCAGCACGGTGTACCGGCATCTCGCCAAAAAGAAAAGCACGGCCGGACACTGAGCAGGTCGCAGCAACGGAGGGGCTGCGGCCGCCCCGGATCGTTCACAATCCCATCCGCCGCCCTCGATGGATCGACTGCCCACCAGACAGCCTGAGACGGACGCGGCCCCGTAGCCACCCAGATTCATCCGCCGACATTCATGCGCGTTGCCAAGTTGTCCACCCGGCTGTTGCTGGTCGCCTCGATCGCGCTGCTGCCGCTGGCCATCGTCTGCGGGATCGCACTGCACGAACTGCTCAAGGAACAGCGCGAGCAGACCCGCATCTCCACGCTGGGCGTCGCGCGCGCCCTGGCGACCGCCGTCGACAGCGAACTGCGGCAGACCGTCGCCGCCCTGCAGGCGCTGGCGCTGACCGATCCGCTCGGCGAGACCGAAGAGCGTGGCCTGATGGACGCGCTGCTGCTGGCCAAGTCGCTGCGCGCCTCGCACCCGGAATGGCGGGGCGTGCTGCTGTCCACGACGACCGGCCAGATCATCTTCAGCACCGAGGGCCCGACGGTCCCCCTGCGCGAACAGGTGATCGAGCCGCGCAGCCTGACGGAGGCGGTGCGCACGGCTGCGCCGGCCATCGGCCCGCTTTCGTCCGGGCCGAGCGGCGCGCTCGCCTTCGCCGTGCGCGTGCCGGTCGTACGCGACGGCGCTGTGCGCTACGTCCTGAATGCCGTCGTGCGGCCCGAGGCGATGGCTGCCGTACTGCAGCGCCAGCGGGTTCCGGACGGCTGGACGGTGTCGATCTTCGATTCCAACGCACGCCGCGTGGCGCGCTCGGTCGGCGACGGGCAGTTCGTCGGGCTGCCGCCAAGCGAGTCCTTGCGCGACCTGCTGGCTGCCATGGGCGACCGCAAGGAATACATCGGACAGAGCGACAACATCGATGGCACGCCGTTGCAGAGCGCCGTCGCGCGCCTCGACTTCGCGCCGTGGTTCGTGGCGCTCGGTGCGCCGCGTGCCTTCGCGGATAACGCGATGTGGCGCACGCTGTCCGCCTACGGCGGCGGTCTGCTGGTCTCGCTGCTCGTCGGGGTCCTGGCCGCCTGGTGGATCTCGCGCTCCGTGACCGAACCGATGCGCCGGCTCGCGCTGAGCGCCGAGGGCATGGGCCGCGGCGAGTCCGTGCCGATCGAGGCCTCCGGCATCGCGGAAGTCGACGCTGTCGGCAATGCGGTGGCAGGCGCCGTGGCGCAACGGCATCGCAACGAAGCCGAGCGCGACGGGCTTCTGGCGGCGGAGCGCAACGCGCGCGCCGCTGCCCAAGCCGCTCAGCTGCGGCTCGAACGCCTGCTGAGCGTGAGCGCCGTGCTGTCGCGATCGCTCGAGGAAGACTCGACCCTGCAGGCGATCGCAGACGTGATCGTGCCCGACGTGGCCGACCTGTGCCGCATCGACCTGCTCGACGAGAACGACGTGCTGCAACGCAAGCTCACGCACCACGCGGATCCGGCGCGCGGCGCGGCGATCGCGGAGTTCGTCAGCACGCACGCCAGTTCGGTCGATGCGCCGGGTTCGTTCCCCTGGGCGATCGCCACCGGCAAGACCTTCTTCCAGAACCTGGAAGACACGAACGTTCCTGAAGGGCTGGCGCCGACGGTGCGCGAATTCGTGGACATGCTGGGCATCACGGCCGGATGCGTCGTGCCGCTCGTCGCGCGCGGCCGCACCATCGGCGCCATGGCGATCCTGCAGGACCAGTCGAAGCGACGCTTCAGCCCGGAGGACGCCGTGCTGATCGCCGAACTGGCGCAGCGCTCGGCGCTGGCGCTCGACAATGTTCGGCTCCTGGCACGTGCACGGCACGCGCAGGCGCATGCCGAGGTCGCGAACCAGACCAAGGACGAATTCCTCGCCATGCTCGGTCACGAGCTGCGCAATCCGCTCGCACCCATCTCGCTGGCACTCACGCTGATTGCGCGGCGCGACCCCGGCGCGTTCCCGCGCGAACGCCAGATCATCGAACGCCAGGTCAAGCACCTGTCGATGCTGGTGAACGACCTGCTGGACATCTCGCGGATCGTGTCGGGCAAGATCGCGCTCGAACCGCAGCAGGTCGACCTGCGCGACATCGTGGCGAAGGCGGTCGAACTCACGCTGCCGGCATTCCAGACGCGCGCCCTGCTGCCGCAGCTCTCGTTGCCGGCCGAGGCCGTGCCGGCGCGCGGGGACCCGCTGCGGCTCGCACAGATCATCGGCAATCTGCTGAACAACGCGGCGAAATTCTCCGAGCCGAACACACGCGTCGATGTGGTGCTGCGCGTCGACCGGGGCGACGCGGTGCTGGAAGTGCATGACGCAGGCATCGGCATTTCGGCCGACCTGCTTCCGCGGGTATTCGAACGCTTCGTGCAGGGCGCGCAGCAGTTGCACCGCGCCAAGGGCGGCCTGGGGCTCGGCCTGGCCATTGCGCGGAGCCTGGCTGCGCTCCACGGCGGATCGATCGACGCCTTCAGCGAAGGCCTGGGCCAGGGCAGCATCTTCACGGTGCGCCTGCCCCTGGTACAGGCGGCTGCGCCACCGTATCCGGCGCCGGTTTCCGCCGCGCCGACCAGCCACCGGCTGCTGAAGGTGCTGATCGTCGACGACAACCGCGATGCCCTCGATGCACTGGCTGAATGCCTTGTGCTGGAAGGCCATGATGTGCTGACGGCGGGCAGCGCCGAAGAGGCGCTGACGCTGCTGCAGACCCAGGATCCGGAAGCGGGCATCTTCGACATCGGCCTGCCCGGAATGACCGGCTACGAGCTGGCACGCGAGATGCGCGGCACGCCTCGCCATCGGCACATGGTGCTGTTCGCGCTCACCGGCTACGGACAGGCAAGCGACCGGGAACAGGCCCTTGCCGCGGGCTTCGACGCCCACTTCTCGAAGCCGGTCGACCTGCAGCTGATGCAGGCGCAATTGCAGCGCGCCTTCCAGCGGCCGGAAGCTACTTCGTCAGCCGCGCACTGATGATGCCAAGCAGCGCGTGCGGCTGCAGCGGCTTGCCGAGGTGGGCGTCGAAGCCGGCCTCCGTCGCCTTCTCGTGGTCCATTGGCCGGGTGAAGGCGGTGTGGGCGATCGCCGGCATGCGCGCCCTGCCCTGCGCGGCTTCCAGCCGCCTCACTTCGCGGATCAGGTCGTAGCCATCGCGCCCGGGCAGGCCGATGTCGCTGACCAGCACGTCGGGCCATTTCTGGTGAATCAGGTTCAGCGCGCCTTCGCAGTCCGCGGCATGGCGCACCTGCCCGCCCGCATCGGACAGCACGACCGTCAGCACCTCGCTGGCGTCCGCGTTGTCTTCGACCAGCAGGATGTCGAGGCCGCCGAACAGGTGGTGATCGGCCGCGGGTGCCGGCAGCGCATGTGCGTCGGCCAGGACGATCGGCGAATGCCCTGCAGGCACCACACCCAGGGTCACGCGGAAGATTGCGCCCTGGCCCTCGCCGCCGCTTTCCGCCGACACGCTGCCGCCGTGGAGTTCCGCCAGGTTCTTGACGATCGACAGGCCCAGACCCAGCCCGTCATGGCGCCGGTTGTCGGGCGAATCGCTCTGGGTGAAGCGCTCGAACAGATGGGCGACGAAGTCGGGTGAGATGCCGCGGCCCGAGTCCTGGACCGACAGGCGCAGCAGGTCGCCGTCGCGCGCGAGTTCGATGCGGATGCGGCCGCCTTCGTCGGAGAACTTGATCGCGTTCGACAGCAGGTTCCATACGATCTGCTGGAAGCGCGTGGCATCGAGCCACGCCGGCTGATCGTTGACCGGCTGCGCCAGTTCGATGCGCAGCTTCTTGGCCGCCACAGCTGCGTTCAACGCGTCGATCGACGTCGCCACCAGCGCGCCGGGCTCGGTCCATTCGCGATGCAGATGCAGCTTGCCGGAACTGATGCGCGACACGTCGAGGATGTCGGCGATCAGCCGCGCCTGCGCCTTCACGCTGCGATCGATCGCAGCGAGGCCCTTTTCCATCTGCTCGGCCGTGCGCGCCCCCGACTTCAGCAGATGGACCCAGCCGCCGATCGCATTCAGTGGATTGCGCAGCTCGTGCGACAGCACGGCGACGAAGTCGTCCTTGGTCCGGCTCAGCCGTTCTGCCGCAGTGCGCGCCGCCTGCTCGCGTTCCAGCACCTCGCGCCGCTGCCGCTCGAGCTCGAAGCGCTCCGACACGTCCAGCGCGATGCCGAAGCGCAGGCCCGGCTCGATGTGCGCGGAAATCGTCCACTCGAATCGAATCCAGCTGCCGTCACGGCGCAGCAACGGGAATTCGCCCTGCCAGGGCTCGTCGTTCGTGCCACTGCGCGCACGGGCCTGGACGAGGTCGACCCATTCGTCGGGCGCGAGAGCGCTCACCGGTTGCCCGATCAGCGCCTCGCGGGCGCGCCCGAGCAGCTGGATCATCGCGGGATTGACGTCGACGAAACGCCCTTCGCCATCGATCAGCGCCATGCCGGTCGGCGCCTGGTCATAGATGGCGCGGAATCGGACTTCGCTGCTGCGCAGCTTGTCCTCGGCCATGCGCGCGCGGATGAGCGCCTGCAGCGTCGCTATCAGCACCGCCGGCTCGACCGGATGGACGAGATAGGCGTCGGCGCCCGCATCGAGCCCCGCAACCTTGTCCTCGTTGCGCACGAACGCCGCTGACAGGTGCACGACCGGCAGGGTCGCGGTCGCCTGGCGGGCGCGCAGTTCGCGGCAGACCTCGAAGCCATCGATGTCCGGCAGGTGCACGTCGAGCACCACCGCGGAGACCCGCTGGCGTGCGATCTCGAGCGCCTCGCGGCCCGTGCCAGCCTCCTGCGTCTGGAAGCCCGCAGCACGGATCACGCGCGCCGTGGCGTAGCGCGTCGTCGGGTTGTCGTCGACCACCAGCACCGTGTGGCGTCCGCGGTCGATGGTGGTGTTGATGAGCGGCTGGGCAGCCATGCTCATGACCCTTGCACGGATGCCGCGCTGCCGAGTTCGACCGGTACGACCACGGAGAAGATCGAGCCCTTGCCCAGT
>CAIQMJ010000750.1 GCA_903872875.1 uncultured Variovorax sp. | reverse complement strand
AGTACCGCGGCTGGTACCTGGTCAATTGCAACCACCAGTCCTGGGTCGACATCTTCGTGCTGCAGCACACCCTGAACCGGCGCATCCCGCTGCTCAAGTTCTTCCTCAAGCAGCAGCTCATCTACGTGCCCGTGATCGGCCTGGCCTGGTGGGCGCTCGACTTCCCCTTCATGAAGCGCCACAACAAGGCGGATCTGCGGCGCGACCCTTCGCTGCGCGAGAAGGACCGCGAAACCACCCGCCGCGCCTGCGAGAAGTTCGCGCTCGTGCCGACCAGCGTGATGAACTTCGCCGAGGGCACGCGCTTCACGGCGCAGAAGCAGCGCAGCCAGGCCTCGCCCTACCGCCACCTGCTCAAGCCGAAGGCCGGCGCACTCGCACTGGCGCTCGATGCGATGGGCGAGAAGTTCCAGTCGCTGATCGACGTGACCATCGTCTATCCGGGCGGCATCCCCTCGTTCTGGGACTTCCTCTGCGGCCGCACGCCGCGCGTGATCGTCCGGGCACGCCAGGTGGCCATTCCGGCGGCCTTCGGCAGCGGCGACTACGAAGGCGACTCGGTGTTTCGCGGCAGCTTCCACCGCTGGCTGGCCGCGCTCTGGACCGAGAAGGATGCGCAGATCGACGGGCTGCTGAACGATCGCCAACCCGCAGCCGCAGTCCGTTAGCGGCCAGGCGCCCTCTCCGTGCCGCGGCAGTTCTAACGCGAGGCGCCGTGCGGGGCCTCCGCACGCAGCCGCGCCACCGTCTTGGGCAGATCCTTCCACGCTGGCGCATCCGGCGCAAAACGCCCGCGCATGTAGGCCGCGAGATCGGCGATCTGCGCATCGTCGAGCGCCTCGCGGAACGGCGGCATGAAGCCGATGTCGCGCGACGCCGGTTCGCGCACACCATCGAGGATCGTGCGCAGCAGGTTGTCGGGCCGGCCGCTCGTGAGATTGCTGTTCAGCGCCAGCGGCGTGTTGACGCCGAGCAGCGTCGGCCCGTTGCCGTCGTGGTGGCAGGCGGCGCAGGCGCTGTCGAACATGCGCTGGGCCGCGCCCGGCACCGGTTGCCGCGCAGCGGCATCGGCCACCACTTGCACGGCCCTGGCCTGTGCCTCGGCCGCGCCGGCCTCCGGCTGGAAGGACGACAGGTAGCCCGCCATCGCGCGGATGTCGTCGTCCGGCACAGCCGCCAGTTCGCGCACCACCTCGGCCATCGGGCCGCCAGCGATGCCATGCTGCGGCGCGTGGCCGTTGCGCAGGTAGCGGTAGAGCGATTCGGCGTTCCAGGGCACGGCGGAAGTGGACAGCGCGGTGAGTGCGGGTGCCTCCCAGCCATCGACCATCGCGCCCGACAGGAAGGCACTGCCGCCCTGCTCCGCGCCCAGCGCGTTGCGCGGTGTGTGGCACGCGCCGCAATGGCCGAGGCCGTTGACGAGGTAGGCGCCGCGGTTCCATTCGGCGCTCTGTGCGGCGACCGGCTGGTAGGGCGCGGGATCGTGGAACAAGGCGTTCCAGCCCGCCATCAGCGGCCTCACGTTGAACGGGAATTTCAGCTCTGACGCGGGCGTCGGTGCATGCACTGCGGGCAGCCCGCTGAAGTACGCATACAGCGCCTGCAGATCGTCGTCGCTGGTCTTGGCGAAGGCGGTGTACGGGAAGGCCGGGTACAGGTGATGGCCGTCGCGTGAGATGCCTTCACGCATCGCGCGCTGGAACGCGCTGAACGACCAGCGGCCCAGGCCGGTCTCGGCATCGGGCGTGAGATTGGTCGTGTAGAGCGTGCCGAACGGCGTCTCCATCGCGCGGCCGCCGGCGTTGGGCGTGCCGCCGGGCGCCGTATGGCAGACCGCGCAATCACCGAGCGCCGCCAGCACCCGGCCGCGCTCGATCGTCGCCTGGCTGTAGACCGGCGCACTGAGCGACACCGGCGCGATCGCGCTGCGCCAGCCGAGCACGCCAGCGACGACGCCGAGTCCACCGACGACCAGCGCTGCGCCGGTGGCCCAGACGCTCTTGCGCCTCGGCCAGGGCGCATTGACTTGGCCCCTTCCGCCGCCGGGGGAAGGTTGGGATGGGGGCTGCGTCCGTTCGCCCTGCACAGGTCGCTTGCCCTCACCCCCGCCCTCTCCCGGAGCAAGAGGGCGCAGGTCCGAAGTCGACGGATTCAGCGCCGCGCGTATCACCTCGGGCGTGAAGGGCGGCGCGCGGAAGCGCACACCGGTCGCATCGAAGATCGCATTGGCGATCGCCGCCGTGCCCGGCACCGAGGCCGATTCGCCCGCGCCCAGCGACGGCTCGCCGGGGCGCTGCATGTGCACCACCTCGACCACCGGCACCTGGCGGAAATTGATGATCGGATAGCCGCCCCATTCGCGGCTCGCCACCACGCCGGATGGCCGCACGCCCGGCAGCTGCGCCGCCTTCGACGCATCGGCGGCGGACGCGTCCGGCCCGCGCTGCGGCGCGAAGTCGACCTTCTCCATGAGCGCGCGGCTGGTCGTCTGGATCACGTTGCCGTGCACCTGGTGCTCGACGCCCGCCGGGTTGACCATCAGCCCCGCGTCGTGCCCGACCACGACGCGCCGCACGTGCACCTCGCCGGTCCTGCGGTTGACCTCGACGTCGGCCACCCAGGCCGACCACGCCGCGCCGAAGCCCGGCCATTTGCTGTGCACGTAGCGCGCATACGCAAAGCCCTGGCCGAACAGCACGTCGCCGCCCGCGCCGAGTCCGCCGTCCGCGTTCTCCTGCGGGCCGGTGCGCATGCGCCAGCCGGCCTTCTGCGCGGTCTCGCGAACCAGGTCGATGGCGCGCGGATCGTCCAGGTAGCGCAGCCGGAATGCGACCGGATCGACGCCCGCCGCGGTCGCCAGCTCGTCGATATAGGACTCGTGCGCGAACGAGCTCGGCAGCGCCGATACGCCGCGCAGCCACGACGCGCGCACGATCGGCGCCATGTCGTTGACCTTCACGCGCAGGTTCTCGTACATGTAGGGCGGGCGCGCGGTGCGGTCACCCATTTCATAGGCCTGCGCGACCGGCTCGATGGTCCGGGTAAGCAGCAACGCCAGGGTCGGCGCGCCGTTCGACGGGTACGAGGTCTCGAAGTCGTAGGCGGCGACGCCGCCGTCGGCATCGAGTCCGCCCTGGACCTGCATCAGCTGCGCCGCGCCCTTCGGCTCCCACGCGTGCTCCTGCTCGCGCGTGAGCTGCACGCGCACCGGCGCACCGGCCGCGCGTGCGAGCAGCGCCGCATCGGCCGCGACGTCGTCGGCGCCATTGCGGCCGTAGCAGCCGGCCGCCTCCATGCGGACCACGTCGACCGCGATGTCCTCCACGTCCATCAGCTTCGCGAGGTCGGCGCGCAGCACATGCGGGTTCTGCGTGCCGGCCCAGACACGCAAGGCCATCGAGCCGCCTTCGCCATCCGGCTGCCAGCTCGCCAGCGCACACGACGGCCCGATGGACGCATGCATCTGGTACGGCCAGACATAGGTGCGCGGCATCGGCTGCGCGGCGCCAGCGAGGGCGCCATCGACATCGCCCTCGTCGACCAGCAGCCGCTGCGTCGACGGGTTCGCACGGATAGCGCCTTCCAGGTCGTCGAGCGCGGGCAGGCCGGGCCAGGATTTCCACGTCACCTTCAGTTCGCGCAGCGCCTGCTCGGCGTGCTCTTCGCGCTCGGCCACGATGCCGACGAAGTCGCGGATCACGACCACCGTGCGGATGCCCGGGATGTGCGCGATCGACGCCTCGTCGACCGACTCCAGCGTGTTGCCGATGAAGTCGCCATGGTCGGCGCCCGCATACGGTGGCCGCAGCACGCGGCCGTGCAGCATGCCGGGCACGCGCATGTCGTGCACGAACACCAGCTCGCCCGCCAGCTTGGCGGGAATGTCGACGCGCGGTGTGCGGGTGCCGACCACGCGGTAGTCCTTCGGGTCCTTCAGGCGCGCGCCGGCGTCCAGCAGCAGGACGGTGCGCCGGCCATGCACGAGCTTGCCATACGACAGCGCACGGGACGGCTCGGCCGCGACGCGCACCGTGCCCTCACGGACCTCGAGCAGGTCGACGCGGGCGCCCAGGCGCT
>CAIQMJ010000749.1 GCA_903872875.1 uncultured Variovorax sp. | reverse complement strand
GCGCCTGCCACACCCCGCGCAACGCGCTGATGGCCGAGCGCGGCGGCCAGGCCTTCGCAGGGGGCATGGTCGGCCCCTGGTACGCGCCGAACATCACGTCCGACCCGGTCAGCGGCATCGGCGCATGGAGCGAAGCCGAGCTGGTGCAGTACCTGCGCACCGGCCGTGTCGAAGGCAAGGGCCAGGCCGCGGGCGGCATGGCGGAGGCCGTGACCAACAGCCTGCAATACCTTCCGGCGGCCGACCTGAAGGCGCTCGCGGTGTACCTGAAGGCGACGCCGCCGATCCGCGATGCGCAGGACCGCGGCGACAAGCCGGCGCATGCCTGGGGCGCGGCCCCCAGCGCGGAGGCCACGCTGCGCGGTGCCGCGCCCTTCAACAGCACGCAGCGCATCCGCAGCGGCGAGGCCCTGTTCAGCGGCTACTGCGCGAGCTGCCACCAGGCCAACGGCGCGGGCAGCCGCAACCAGGCTTATCCCTCGCTGTTCCACAACACGGCCACCGGTTCGCCGAACCCTGCGAACCTGGTCGCCACCATCCTGTTCGGCGTGGACCGCGAGGTCGACGGGCAGCACGTGCTGATGCCGCATTTCAACGCCATGTCGTACATCGATCCGCTGAGCGACGAGGAGATCGCGGCGGTGTCGAACTACGTGCTGGGCCGCTATGGCAACCCGGCCGCGCAGGTGAGCGCGAATGACGTGAAGGTTGCCCGTGCGGGTGGCGCGAAGCCGCTGCTTGCCGTCGTGCAGCCGTACATCCTGCCGGCCATGCTGGCGGGATTGCTGCTGCTTGCGGTGCTCGCCGTGTGGCTTCAGCGCCGTCGCGCTGCCCACTGAACGGCCTGCGTTGCGAGCCATGTGCCATCGTCGAGCGGCAGGTCATGGCCGGCCGTCGGATGCATATGGATATCGATGCCCCACCGCGCGGCCAGCCGCTGTGAGCAGCGGCTGTCGACCAGCCCGTCGCGTGCACTGGTGAGCACCAGCATCGGCACCGCCGGCGCCTGCGCGGGTGCCCGGTAGCGCGCCGCGGCCAGCAGTTGCCGCAGGGCGTTCGCCGCCGACACCGGATGCACACGACGCAGGGCGGTCCAGGCGTCGATGACCGTGTCGTCGTCCACATGGTGCCGGCTCGTCAGGCGCAGCACGGTGCGCTCGCGGCGTCGGCCCGGTTGGGGCCACAGCGCGAGCCCGAGCAGCGCCACGTAGTTGGCCGGCCGCAGCCGATGGAACCAGGGGCTGAACGGGCGCAGGCTGGTGTTGACCAGCACGCAGCCGGCGAGTTCGTCCGGATGCCGCGCTGCCCACTCGACCGCGACCATGGCGCCCATCGACATCGCCAGCAGATGCACCGGCCCCTCGATCGACATGGAGCGCAGCTGGGCGCGGCAATGTCCGACGTTCGCCTCGATGCGCGTCGGGCTCCGCTCGCCATGCAGCCGGCCGTTGCCCGGCAGGTCGATCGCCACGACCCGGCACTGGGGCCGTTGCGCGCGCAGCAGCGCCGGAAAGTCGCCCCAGTGTCCGGTCTCGCGCGTGAGACCGCGCAGCAGCACCCAGGTCGTGGCGGCGGTCGTGCGCACCGTACTCATCGCGCGCGGCCTTCGCGGCTGTTCGGTCCTTCGTACCAGCGCGCCATCGCCTCCACGCGGTGCCGCTCGCGCTCGGCGCCGGTCGGCACCCAGCGCGCATGGCTGCCGGTCGCCCGCATGATGAAGTCGAGCCAGCCGAGATGCGTGCGCAGCACGCGCTGGTGCCGGTGCGTGATCATCGGATTGAAGATGCCGTGCCGTGAGAACAGCTGCCGCGGGTTCTTCTTGATCCAGAGCCAGGAGCCCATCTCCAGCGTCAGCGGCAGGAACACGCCGCCGTCGCGCCGGCTGCGCGCGCTCAGGTAGAGGTGGTCCCACAGATCGCCATGCGTGAGGTATTGCCGGCTCTGCGGCTCCAGCACGTAGCGGTGGTGCAGCAGCGTCTGGTCGTGGATATCGCACAGCGCATGGATTTCGGGCAGGTGCTCGATCGGCCGCGCCGTGTGCGCATACGGGAACCAGATCCGGTCGGTCAGGCCGAAACCCGAATGACAGTCGACCGCGATGCTGAAGCGGCGTCCCAGCAATTGCTCCTCCACGATCGCGCAGAGCGCCGCGCTCTCGGCCTCCATCGGTGCGCCTTCGACGCCACGGTACCAGGGCAGCGTGGCGCTGACGCGCTGGCCGCCGATCAGGTAGGGCACGCGGTCGACCGCATCGACCGGCGCATTGCGCATGAGGTCGACGCTGCGCGGGTTGGCGCGCGTGCCAAGCCAGACGCCGCCGGGGTTGACCAGCGGCACGAACAGCAGCCGGATCGACTCGAGCTGCCGGTGCAGCGTCTGGTCCCAGGGCAGGCGCATCACCAGGCTGCGCAGGTAGGCGATCGTCACTTCGGCGCCGATGCGCTCCAGCCCGTGCACGCCGCCGAAGAAGCCGACCGCGGGCACGTCGGGTCGGTCGCTGCCCAGCAGGTAGGCGTTGACCGGAAAGCGCCGGCCGCCGGCCTCGACCTCGCACAGCCGCCGCTCGGCCATCCACGGGCCGGCGAGCCGGACGAGGGTCTGCAGTTCAAGCAGCTCGGGTAACTCGGGCGGGTCGGCTGGTCGGGGCGGTTCGGGCAGGTCCGTGGAAGAGGTCACGCGGTGCGTTCGGTCGGCGGCGATGGATCGACCGGCCAGCGTAGCGACGCCGCATGTCATGCGGATGTCATGCCGGCCGAATACGGTGCCGGCATGGTTCCCGTACTACACCCTTCGACCGGTCACCGCGTGCGCGGCATCGGCTGCGCCTTGCTGTGGGGCGCGTTCGAGCTGGTCGCATTGGCGCGCTCGCGCTGGTCGGCGCGGCTGCATGCGATCCGCGCCCGGCACTAGCCATGAAGCGCCGGGCGCTTCGTTCCGCTCACCCGTGCAGCGTTCGATCGAACAACGCCCGCATCGCGTCCCAGCCGCGATCGGCCGCGTCGGGGTCGTAGACGGGGAAGTCCGGCACCATCCAGCCATGGGAAGCGCCGGGATACATCTCGGCGCGGTAAGGCACGGCCGCCTTGGTCAACGCGTCCTCGAGACACGTCGCCATCGACGGCGGGTAGCTGTCGTCCTTGTCGGCACTCGCGATGTACACCTGCGCGGCCAGCCGCGGCACGAGCCGGTGCGGGCTGGTCGGCGCATCGGTCGCGAGATTGCCTCCGTGAAAGCTGGCGACGGCTGCAAACCGCTCGGGGTAGGTCGCTGCCGCGGCGATGGCCAGGCCACCACCCATGCAGAAGCCCACTGCGCCGATCCGGGTGCCCGCGACGTCCTTGCGCATGTCGAGATAAGCCAGGAAGGCACCGGTATCCTCGGCCGCCTTGTCGGTTCCGGTGCTTGCCATGAGCGGGCCGAGGATGGCCATCACATCACCCTTGAAAACATCCTTCGGCACGAGCGGCCCGTATGGCCCGTAGCGATAGAAAAGGTCGGGCAGCAGCACGACATGGCCGGCGTCGGCGAGCCGCCCGGCCATCTGCAGCATGGCTGGCCGCATGCCGCCGGCGTCGCCGTAGAAGATCACTGCGGGCCATGGCCCGTCGCCGCTCGGCGACACGACATGCGCAGGGCAGTCGCCGTCACGGGTCCGGATCGTTGTGTGTTCAGTGGGCATGAAGTTCCTCGTTGGCCGGCGGCAGTCTCGCGGCATTATGGAAGCGTCACGGACGGCCATGCGGCGCGGCCCCGAGCGGCGGTGCGATGTCCTCCAGCGAACGCCGCTCCGCGTTCACCGCGAAGCGCAGCGCGAGCAGGCCGGCACCGATGACCAGCACGGCACCGATCGCATAGCCGACGGCTACTGCGCCGCGGCTGCCGGTCTCGATCAGCGCGCCGAACAGCCAGGGCGCGACGAAGCCGCCGGCGCCCGTGCCCGCCGCATAGAACAGCGAGATAGCCAATGCGCGCATCTCGACAGGGAACACTTCGCTCACGGTGAGATACGCCGAACTGGCCGCAGCCGAGGCGAGGAAGAACACCGCCGACCAGGCCAATGCCTGGCTGCGCGCATCGAGCCAGCCGGCCATGAAGGCCACGCCCGTCATTGCCAGCCCGATGCCCGACAGCACATAGGTCGCGCCGATCATCCGGCGCCGGCCGATGCGGTCGAACAGCGGGCCGAGCAGCAGCGGGCCTAGCACGTTGCCCAGCGCGAACGGAAAGATGTACAGCGCCACGCGGCCTTCCGGCACGCCATGGAAGCGCGTCAGCACCAGCGCATAGGTGAAGAAGATCACGTTGTAGAAGAAGGCCTGCGACAGCATCAGCGCGAGCGCCACCATGCTGCGCTGGCGGTACTGCCCGAACAGCACCTGCGCGACCCGCCGCAGCGTCGGCCCGTTACCGGGCGTGTACGCAACCGAACCGACCGCGTCGGGCAGCGCGCCGTGCTGGCGGCGCACCTTCGCCTCGATGTCCTGCACGATGCGCTCGGCCTCGTCGGCGCGGCCATGCGCGATCAGCCAGCGGGGGCTCTCGGGCACGTCGCGTCGCACCAGCAGGATAGCGACCGCGAGTGCGGCACCGAGCCCGAAGGTCGCGCGCCAGCCCCATACGGGGCCGAGCACGCGCGGATCGAGCAGCACCAGGCTCAGCCCCGCGCCGAGTGCGGCACCGAGCCAGAAGCTGCCGTTGATCGCCAGGTTCACGCGGCCGCGCACGCGCGCCGGTATGAGCTCGTCGATGGCCGAGTTGATGGCCGCGTACTCGCCGCCGATGCCCACGCCGGTGAGAAACCGGCACGCCGCGAAGAAGGCGAAGCCGGGCGAGAACGCGGTCGCGAGCGAGGCCATCGTGTACACCGCCAGCGTGATGAGGAAGAGCTTCTTGCGCCCGAGCCGGTCGGCCAGCCGGCCGAAGAGCAGCGCGCCGACCACCGCGCCGCCGATATAGAGCGAGCCGGCCGCGCCGATCTGCGAGGCACTCAGCGCCAGCGTGTCCGGCCGCTCGAGCACGCCGCCGAGCGAACCGACCAGCGTGACCTCGAGGCCGTCGAGCACCCAGGCGATGCCCAGCGCGATCACCACGCGCCAGTGCCAGCGCGACCAGGGAAGGCGGTCGAGGCGGGCGGGGATGTCG
>CAIQMJ010000748.1 GCA_903872875.1 uncultured Variovorax sp. | reverse complement strand
GGCGTGGTCGACATGGCGCACACCACGGCGGCCTACACGGCCAGCATCGTGCCCGAGCTGCTGGCGCTGAACTACGCCACGCTGCCCTTCACCGAACTGCGCAGGAATGGTGCGGTCGACTACATCAACAAGCTGGCGGAACCCAAGGGCCTGATGTACTTCGCGCGCACCGGCGACATGATCAAGTACCACATCTATCTCACGAAGAAGATCGACAAGCCCGACCTCAAGGGTCTGAAGATCCGCATCGCGCCGGTGTTCCGCGACTTCTTCATGGCGATGGGCGCGACCGTGGTGCAGACCGCGCCCGGCGAGGTCTACACCGCGCTGGAACGCGGCGTGGTCGACGGCTACGGCTGGCCGCTGCTGGGCATCTTCGACATGGGCTGGCAGAGCATCACCAAGTACCGGGTCGACCCGGGCTTCTACATGCTCGAACTCGCAGTGCAGTTCAACACCAAGTCCTGGGCAAAGCTGAATCCGGCGCAGAAGGCCTTCCTCGAAAAGCAGCGCGACTGGCTCGAGAAGACCGCGCTGGAACATTCGCTGGCCGCGGCTGCCGAGAACATCGCCAAGCAGAAGGAAGCGGGCATCCAGACCATCACCTTCAGTCCGGCCGACACCGCCGCCTATGAAAAGCTGTCGCTCGATGCGGCCTGGGCCGGCATCGTCAAGAACAGCCCCGAGCACGGACCGAAGCTGCGTGCCCTGATGGCGCCGTGAACTTGGCTCTGCCCCGGGCTTCGGCGCACCTGCGTGTCGCCGCTCGCCAACCCCCTTCCGGGGGCGACACCGGCGGCCCGGCGAAGCCGGTTCCAGGGTGTTTCACCTGAAGAGGGCCACGAGTGGCCATCGATAGATTGACAACAACATGATGAAGTTCTACGACCTGCTGATGCGGGCTTGCGGCGGCTTTGCCGCGCTGCTCGTGGGGGCGATGACGGTGCTGGTGGGCTATGACGTGGTCATGCGCAACATCGGCATGGGCAGCCTCGACTGGATCCTGGACGTGACGGAGTACATGCTGCCGACAGCGATCTGCGCGTCGGCGCCGTGGCTCATGTACCGCAACCAGCACATCCGGCTCGACCTCCTGAACATGGTGCTGCCGCCCCGCGTGCTCAGGCACATCGACCGCATCGCGGCGACGGTGGGCGTGGTGGGCGCGGGCATCTTTGCCTGGTACGCGCTGGCGCTGCTGCTCGACTCGCGCGCCACCGGCAGCCTGGTGATGAAGAGCCTGGTCTTCCCCGAGTGGTGGACCTATGTCCCGGTGCCGATCGGCTTTGCGCTGCTCACGATCGAATGCGCGCGCCGTGCATTCATGCCCGCGACCATCGATGACGCGCCGGCCGATGCGGCACCTGCAGGAGCCGACGCATGACCTGGTGGATGACGTTGGTCATGCTGTTCGGCGGCCTCACGGTGCTGCTGCTGATCGGCCTGCCCGCAGGCTTCGCCTTCCTGGTGCTGAACCTGGTCGGCGCTGTCGTCTACTTCGGTGGCGAGGCCGGCCTGATGCAGGCGGTGCGCAATGGCGTTGCGTCGGTCACCAACTTCTCGCTGACACCGATTCCCTTCTTCCTGCTGATGGGGGAACTGCTCTTCCACACCGGTGTGGCCATCAAGGCGATCGACGCCTTCGACCAGGTCATCCGCAAGGTGCCGGCGCGGCTGGCGGTCGTGGCGGTGGTCGCGGGCACGGTGTTCTCGGCGATCTCCGGTGCGACGGTGGCCACCACCGCGCTGCTGGGCAGCCTGCTGCTGCCCGAGATGCTGCGCCGCAAGTACGACCCGCGCATGGCGATGGGCCCGATCATGGCGATCGGTGCGGTCGACATGCTGATCCCGCCGTCGGCGCTGACCGTGCTGCTCGGCAGCCTGGGCAACATCTCGATCTCGGGCCTGCTGATCGCGGGGGTGATGCCCGGCATCCTGTTGTCGGTGATCTTCGTCGGCTACATCGTCATTCGCGCGAAGATGAATCCGTCGCTCGCGCCGAGCGACGAGGAGCGCGTGCAGCTCGAAGGCTGGCCGCGCTGGCGGCCGCTGCTGGTCCACGTCACGCCGCTGCTGCTGATCTTCGTGCTCGTGGTCGTCGCCATGACCGCCGGCTGGGCCACGCCGACCGAATCGGCGGCGCTGGGCGCGCTGGCCAGTTTCGTGGTGTGCCTGCTGTACCGCAAGGTGACCTGGGCCAACCTGGCGAAGTCGCTCAGCGGCACCGCGGCGATCACCGGCACCATCCTGTTCATCATCATCGGCGCGTCGACCTTCGCGCAGATCCTCGCGTTCTCCGGTGCGACCGACGGGCTCGTGGCGCTGATCCGCGATTCCAGCTTCTCGTCGTGGACCGTGCTGCTGCTGATGATGGCGGTGCTGCTGGTGCTGGGCTGCTTCGTCGACCAGGTCAGCATGATGCTGATGACGCTGCCCTTCTTCATGCCGCTGGTGGTGCACTTCGGCTGGGACCCGCTGTGGTTCGGCGTGATGTACCTGATCTGCATGCAGCTCGGCCTGCTGACGCCGCCCTTCGGCATGCTGCTGTTCACCATGCGCAGCGTGGCGCCCAAGGAGATCCCGACCTCCGAGATCTTCGCGGCGGTCACGCCGTACGTGCTGTTCGGGCTGCTGATGCTGGTGCTGGTGATGCTCATCCCGGGCATCGCGACCTGGCTGCCTGCGCTGATGCTCGGCAAGTAGCGCCTGCCGACATCCAGGAAGCGACATGCGGATCGTCATGCTCGGCGCGGGCGCCCTCGGTGGCCTCTTCGCGCACCATCTTGTGCAAGGCGGCGCGGACCTGGTCTGCGTCGACACCGACACGGCGCACGTGGCTGCGATCCGCCGGCACGGCCTGCGGCTGCGCACGGCCGAAGGCGAGAACGTGTCGCCGGTGCGCGCGGCGCAGACCGACTTCGCGGGCATCGGCGTGGTCGACGCGCTGGTGCTGTTCGTCAAGGGCTACGCGTCGCGCGAGGCGCTCATGTCGGCGCAGCCGGTCGTCGGGCCGCGCACCGTCATCGTCACGCTGCAGAACGGGCTGGGCAACGCGCAGGTGGTGCGCGAGGTGTTCCCGGCGCAGCACGTGCTGTACGGGCTCACCACGCTGACCGGCGACATGGCGGAGCCCGGCGTGATCTCGCCGCGTTCGACGGCTGCGGGCGTGACCGACGTGTGGACGCTCGACCCGTCGGACCTTGCACCGGTCGAGGCCTTCGTCGCGCTGCTGAACCGCGGTGGCATCGCGGCGCAGGTGATGCCCGACATCGACCGCAGCATCTGGAAGAAGCTGGTGGTCAACTGCGCTTTCAACGGGCTCTGCGCCTTGACCGACCTGAACTGCGGCCAGCTCAGCGACCCGCCGGCGATCTGGCCGGTGCTCGACGGCATCTGCGACGAGGTCATGGCGCTCGCTGCGGCGGAGGGCGTGACGGTCGATGCTGCGGAAGCGCGCGCCTTCCTGCGTGGTGTGGCAGCCGCGTCGCGCGCCCATTACCCGTCGATGGTGCAGGACGTGCGCGCCGGGCGGCGCACAGAGATCGAGAACCTCAACGGCGCCGTGCTGCG
>CAIQMJ010000747.1 GCA_903872875.1 uncultured Variovorax sp. | reverse complement strand
GGGCGCTCTGGCCGACGTTGTTGAACAGCAAGTCGACCGGACCGAACTCGGCTTCGACGCGATCGAAGAAGGCGCCGACCACGGTTGCATCGGTGCAGTCGCCGGACACCGTCAGGCAATGCGCGCTGAGCGCGGGCCGCGCCGCAAGCTGCTCCAGCAGCGGCCCGCAGTCGAGGTCGAGCACGGCGACGCGTGCGCCGTTCGCGAGGAAGTCCAGCACCGATGCGGCACCGATGCCCTGCCCACCGCCGGTGACCACGGCGACCCGTTTGTCGAATTTCATGAGGACCTCGCGCGGTGGGTTCTATGGGTTCAGTGGAATGTGCGTCCGCCGTCCACGGCAAGCGCGGTGCCGGTAACGTAGCTCGACGCGGCGCTGCTCAGGTAAAGCACGGCCTCGGCGACTTCCTCCGGCTGGGCGATGCGCTGCATCGCATAGCGCTGGCGGATCGCCTCGAGCGCGGCCGCCGGGTCGGGCGCGTTCTCGTAGCTGGTGCGGAACAGCGGCGTATCGATCGCACCTGGGCAGACCGCGTTCACGCGAATGCCGTCGGATGCCGCCTCGATGGCCAGCGCCTTGCCGAACATGATCACGCCGGCCTTGGCCGCGCAGTAGGCGGTGCGGTTCGGCAACGGGCTGAGCCCCGCGCCCGAAGACACGTTGACGATGGTGCCGCCGCCCGCGCGGCGCAGGTGCGGCAGTGCGGCACGGCAGAGCAGCATCGGACCCGTCAGGTTGACGGCGAGCACGCGCGACCAGTCGGCGTCCCGCATGTCTTCCAGCGGCGCGAGCAGGTCGATGCCTGCGGAGTTCACGATCGCGTCGATCCCGCCCAGGCGCTCGGCCGCATCGGCTATCGCGCGGTTGACCGCATCGGCATCGGTCACGTCGCAGTTCAGCGCGACGGCACCCCCGCCGAGGCTGCGCGCGGCAACAGCAAGCGCATCCGCATCGCGGTCCAGCAGGCCGACGCGCGCACCGCGCTGCAGCGCGAGCCGCGCCACCGCCAGGCCGATACCGCTCGCACCGCCGCTGATCACGAAGCGCTGGCCGCGGTGCGACGTGCTCACTGGCCGTCCTTCGGTCCGGCAGCCGCCTTGAGCCGTGGCCGCATGTCGTCGGAGATGCGGTCGCAGCGGTCGATCCAGACATTGGGATGCGCCAGCGCATGTTCGATCAGCCCTTCGAGCACCTTGATGCGCGAAGGCTGCCCGATGATCTCGGGATGCATGCCGACCATCATCATCCGGTCCTCGGCATAGAGCACGTCGAACTCGCTCTTCCAGGCTTCCAGCACGGCCGATGGCGCCTGCAGCGTGCGGCCCGGCAGCACGATCGAGTACTGGAAGAAGGGCGCATCGTCGAGCACCCAGCGGAACGGCAGTTCGACGATGTCGGTGCGCCGGCCGCCGATCTCCAGCAGGTAGGGCGAGTCGTCGTCGAAGAAGTTCGACGAGTAGTCGAAGCCGTATTCCCTGATCAGGTCCAGCGTGATCGCGCTGAACTCCGCC
>CAIQMJ010000746.1 GCA_903872875.1 uncultured Variovorax sp. | reverse complement strand
GGCGTTTTCATTGCGGCCGGTCGTTTCGGTTCCCGTGATGCGATTTCGCAGAGCCCGATCGGCGAGTCGAGGGCCGCGTCTTTGTTGGCTGAATACAAAGAGCTTCGTACACGTATGAACCAAAGTTCCGGCGGCGTGACGAAGGCTGCCATTGAAGCGAAGAAGTTCCTGTTCGACTGCCTTTACGCTCGCCTGAATGAAGGGCACGTGAAGGCGCAACTGAAGGCTTGCGTCGCGGACGCCGAGAAGCCATTGCGCGACTTGAACAACTACATCGGCTATGTCAGTGCGACCCATCGACTGCTGGACACGCTCTTGCGCACCGCCGACGCAGCCAACCTCACGGCGAATCAGCGACCGGAGTTCAAACCGCAGGAGTTTGCGCAGATCGGGAAATCCGTGGTTCTGCAGCATGACGACGCTGATATCTGGGATGAGGGCTCGATCAATTATCACGATGGGTCGACGGCGTTTCCGGTCGACAAGGTGAGTGAAAAGGCAATTGAGGAGTTGACGAAGCAAGTGGCCGAAAGGAACGCCGCGATCGGGAGATTCGCGGGTGGCTGCAGCCAAACGATCTTGATATGTTCTTGTGCCTCGATGTTCGCAAGGCGCGTCGCGCGCCCTGGGCGCGTCACAACGGCTGTTCCTGCCGGGCCAGGGTTGAAAAAATTGCTTCAAAGTATTGGCAAAGGGTTTCTTTCTTGAAGACAGGTTCAATCTAGCCTGCTTGAAGATTCCCGCTGCGCTGTGCTCGACATTTCGTTTCATCCCGCCGTCGCCACCTGGTTCGCCCGAACCTTTCCCTCCGCTACACCGGCCCAGCTCGCCGCGTGGCCGTCCATCCGTGCGCGCCGGGACACGCTGGTCGCCGCCCCCACCGGCTCCGGCAAGACCCTCACCGCCTTCCTCGCCGCACTCGACGACCTCGTGGTGCGCGGCCTCGAACCCGGCGGCCTGCCCGACGAAACCGCCGTCCTCTACATCTCCCCGCTCAAGGCGCTCTCCAACGACATCCGCCTGAACCTCGACGCGCCGCTCGCGGGCATCCGCGCCGAACTGAAGGCGCTGGGCCTGCCCGACGTCGATATCCGCACCGCCGTCCGCACCGGCGACACGCCGCAGAAGGAGCGCCAGCAGAGCCTGCGCCGCCCGCCGCACATCCTGGTGACCACCCCCGAATCGCTCTACGTGCTGCTCGGCTCGGCCTCGGGCCGCAAGATGCTCGCGACCGTGCGCAGCGTGATCGTCGACGAGATCCATGCCATCGCTGCGAGCAAGCGCGGCAGCCATCTCGCGCTCTCGCTGGAGCGGCTGCAGGCGCTGTGCCTGGCCGGGGAGGGCGGCGCACGGCCGGTGCGCATTGGCCTGTCGGCGACGCAGAAGCCGATCGACGAGGTCGCGCGCTTCCTGGTCGGCGCGGGCGCGACGCACGATGGCGTGGCGGACTGCGCGATCGTCGACATCGGCTACGCCAGGCAGCGCGACCTGGCGCTCGAACTGCCGCCGACGCCGCTCGACGTCGTGATGTCGAACGACCAGTGGACGCAGGTCTACGCGCGCGTGGCCGAACTCGTGTGGCTGCACACGACGACGTTGGTCTTCGTCAACACGCGCCGCATGGCCGAGCGCACCGCGCGCCACCTGGGCGACATCCTCGGAAAGGAAGCGGTGGCGGCGCACCACGGCAGCCTCTCGAAAGAGACGCGGCTCGATGCCGAGCAGCGGCTCAAGCGCGGCGAGCTCAAGGTGCTGGTCGCGACCGCGTCGCTGGAACTGGGGCTGGACATCGGCGATGTCGACCTGGTCTGCCAGCTCGGCTCGCCGCGTTCGATCGCGAGCT
>CAIQMJ010000745.1 GCA_903872875.1 uncultured Variovorax sp. | reverse complement strand
GCTGGTTAACGTGCGGATCATCCGTCAGCGGCCGGCGCGCGTGCTGCCGGGAGATGTCGTCGATATTATCCAGCGCTACCAACTCGGGATCGGCGCAGACGAGCCGACGGCGCGACCGTTCTTCACGGCGGCGTCGAGCTCTAAGCTGGACGATGGCGGTCGCCTTACCATCGCTGCGCCAGGCACTTCCGGTAGCCCGCCGTGCTCGGCCGCTGATGTGAGCTGTGCGCGCCAGCGGGCGATGTACTCGGCCGCCAGCCAGTCTGGCTTGAGTGTGCGATTGTGGAAGCCTGAAGTGTGTCAGGCGCAGATGCCGACGCTGAAGGATGCGGAGTTGTGCCTAACGGCGGGATGGAGCGCCGACCAGCTCAACAAATTGCCGCCCGACGAGCAGGCGCGCACTGGTGACATCTGCGTGCGCGGCCTCGATATCGACCTCTACCAGCGGCAATGGAGCGGCCGGCGCGACTGGGAAAATGCCACTTTACGGCTCGAAGCGCGCCAGCACTGGACGCTGGTTGGCCACGACGACGGCGTGCACATGATGGACTATGTCGCCGGCAGGTCGCTGCAGCAGGAGCTTGAACAAGCCTATCGCCAGCGCTACGGACGCCCGCTGACGGCGCCTTGGTTCACCACCGAAGCGCATGTCGTGATCGTGCCGTCGCCGTACCGCTGCCGCGCCGAACGCGGCGCGCTGTGGATGGTGCATCAATTCCGCGTCGCGGGGCCGTCGGTGCTTGCACAGGTGATCATCCTGCCCGGCGATACGGTGTATCTCAATTACCGCGCCCCCAGCGTCGATTGAATTCCCATCATGGCCACCCCCCTGCGCGTTACCGTACATCCCGGCGTCTCCTTGCTTCAACTGGTGGTTGCCGACCCGGTCGAACTACCGCAATCCGATGGCAGCTTCGCTGTTGGCGGGATGGCTAGGCTGGAACTACCCGGCGCGACGTCCGACGCCATCGCCTTCGACGCCGCCGACGGGTTGCTGAAAATTCTCCGTACAGACGGCCAACTTCTGTTGAGCGGTTTGGCCAGCACGGTTTTTGCGTTCCCGAACGCCCGTCTCGAAGCGGGGGGCGGCGGGCCGGTGATAGTATTTGCCGCGCTGCGGGCGCGCATGGAGAAGGGCGGCTTGCCGCTGGTGAGAGCGCAGGACGTTTTTTTGACACTGGCCGCGGCGCTCGGCCTGCCATCGGCGCCTGACCAGATGCGCTATCCGCCTCTGCCGGGCGACGCCCCTGCCGACCAGGACATCCTCGCCGCGGCCCATCCTGAGGAGCCGTCCGAACGCGGCATGTTCCTGCTGCCGTTCGAAGATGGACTGGGATTCCGGCTTGGATCGTTGCGCAACGCCGTCGCCGTGCGGCCGATTCGTGAAACTTGGTTCGAACTCACCTCGCGGGGCGAGATCACGTTCAAGGTGGCCGCCGGCGGACCGCACGAACTCGTACTCGCGTCGCCGGCTGGCGTTCGCGGGGTGGCGGTAAAGGTCGACCGCGCCGCTAAGCTGGCGATGAGTTCGATGACGCCGAGCGCGGCCTGGGCCAGCATCAATCTTGATGTCGACGATATGCGCCACTCGCACGGCTGGGCGCGGGTCGAGCGCTTCAAGGCCGCCACCGTGGTGCTGGGGCGAGTCGAGGGCGCGGCCGATACTCTGAATACGGCGACCCTGCTGTGCACTCGCACCCAGCAATTGACATGGGAGGCAAACCTGGCCAGTGCGTTGGCCAACGTTGGCGCTGCGGCCACCGCCCGATTCACCTACCGTAGCGCCGCGCCGACGCTAGCGCCGTCGAGCGAACGGCGGGACCGCTTCATCGGCATCCGGGTAAAAGGCTTGGGTTCGACGCAAGGGATCCGCCCGGTGCTCGACACCGACCTGCTGGCGATCGACCTAGTCGATGGAGCCGGCGCCGGCAGCTTCGCCTTCAAGGCTGGCGGCGCGGTGCCTGTCGGCGGCACCAGTGCGGCGAGCGTGCTGGCGCTAAAGGGCAGTTCGACCGGCGCGGTGTTGGAAATCCCTTACGACGAACTCGTGTTGCTCTGCGTCCACGAGCCGGACCAGACGTCGCCGCTGCTGCTCGATACTAGCCAGGTGGCCGCATTTGTGGTGACGGCACCGGTAGTGCGCACGCGGCCGGCCGGCTTTTCGGCGGTCAACGCGGCGCGCACCCGCTTCACGCCCTGGGAACTGGTCAGCGATCCAGGCCAGCGTAGCCGTGCTTTCCGACTCGGCAACGGCGGCCTGGAGCCGATCGATGGCGCCGCCTGGCTGACCGGATTCGTCACGCGCGACCCCCGCCAGCAGTACCTCTGCGTTGAGAACCCGGGTGCGCAGATCCGCATGGATGGTGCCTCTACGCAACTGGCGCCTGCTCTGGCCGGCGCGCCGCCGAAGAAAACGGGCTTGGCACTGAACAGCCCGAACGGCATGGAGACGGTGGTCTATTCGGCGCTGTTCGTCGGCATCGGCTGGTTCGCGGCGCGCTGTGTGGAACAGGGACTCGAGGCCTGCCTTGACACGGCGGACTTCAGCGCATCGTTCGCCACGCTGGACGCGGCGGCGTTCAAAGACTACGTGAAGAGCAACGGCATCTCCGGCTTGCAGGTGGTGTTCGCCACCCGTAGCGGCGGCAGACCGACCGCGGCGGCAGCCGAGTTCCGCAGCTTCATCGATGAGAACATGCTGAAGGTCGGTAAACCTCCTCCCACGCTGTTCCAACTCGGCTTTGCCATGGGCTTGTCAGCGGTCCTGTACCAGCGCGGCAAGGTTCACGGCGTCGACGCCGGACGCTACGCCTACGAGCTCAATGAACTTGATGCGACGCCCCCCTACCTGTTGGCCGACGACCAAGCGATTGCCTTCGACTTCAATGCAAACAGCACGCTTTCGCCGTCCGACCTCGGCTGGAATACCACATGGCAGGTGCTGGCGCAGCGGGATCCGCTGGTATGGCCACGAGCTACCGGCACCGAACGCGCCAAGCTCGATCCCTCGCAGCCCAACTGGCGCGGCATCTTCCTGCGCGGGCTCTCGCTACGCCTGCCGGTACCGGCGGCGGTAGCGAAGGAATTCCCGTGGCTGCAGAAGATCGTCGACGCCGTCAACAATCGGCTCAACCTCGACTATGGCTGGCTCGACGAAAGCGGAGCGAGCTGGGTCAGCCGCTTCAAGCCGGTCGCGCCGATTGAGATTCCGCCCCTGTTTACCTCGTGGAGCAAGGTATTCAGGGCGTACGTCACCGGCGCCGAATTCCAGGGTTCGTCCGGCGCCAGTGTGCGCTCACAGGTTGGCATCCGCATCGTGCTGCCGCAGATCGTCGCGAAAGACACCGGCCTGCCGCTCGAATTCAGCGCCAATTTCGGCTTCGACGTCAGCGGCGACGGCCAGCAGGGCTTCATTGACATCGGCGCCGACAACGGTTTTCTGACCACCGAATCAATCCCGGGATTCGACTCGGTGCGGATTCGCCGCCTTGCCACCGATTTCAAGAGCACCATGCAACTCGACATCGAGCTTGTGGCCAGCAAGGACTTGGAAGAGGTCGCGCCGGTGCTGTCGTCCGATCCAAAACAACCGCTGCGCGGCAAGCTGGTATTCGGCCTGAGCGGCGATGCTCCGACTCAATTCACCATCACCCTGCCGAGCGAGCAGAAGTCGCGCCTGTTTGGCAAATGGCCGTACACGATCCGCGCAATTGCGCTCGACTTGGGCGCGCCGCAATTGCGTGTGACCGGGCGCATCAACTTCGGTATCCCAGGCATCGAGACCGTCGGCGCTACGCTGGTGGTGGGGCCCGGCCAGAACGTAAACCTCGCGCTCGACGAGTTCGGCGGCGAGTTGTCGGTTGGCAGCTTCCGCGTCACTGCGCTGGCTCGTTGGCGCGACGGTGCCAACGGTTCGTTCGATCCGATCGCCCTGCATGGTGCGGCGGCGGCCGGCGCCGGACGCGAAATCTGGGGCGTGCTCGACATCTCCGACCCTGGCGTAATCGGCGACCTGCAACTAGTGCT
>CAIQMJ010000744.1 GCA_903872875.1 uncultured Variovorax sp. | reverse complement strand
TCGATGGCTGCGTTGGCAGCGGAGGCTGCAGACGACAGGCCACGGGCTTCGATGATGGCGGCGCCGCGCTTGCCGACGGTCGGCAGGAAGGTGTTGGCGTTCCATTCCTGGTCGTTGATCATCTTGGCGACGCTTTCGCCGTTGATGGTCGCGAAGCGATAGTCGGCGTACATCGTGGGCGAGTGGTTGCCCCAGACGGTGAGCTTTTCGATATCGGCTACGGCCTTGCCGGTCTTCGCGGCGATCTGGCTGGCGGCGCGGTTGTGGTCCAGGCGCAGCATGGCGGTGAAGTTCTTGCGCGGCAGGTCCGGTGCGCTCTTCATCGCGATGTAGGCGTTGGTGTTGGCGGGGTTGCCCACGACCAGCACCTTGACGTTGCGGCTGGCAACGGCGTTGAGCGCCTTGCCTTGTGCCGTGAAGATGGCGCCGTTGACGGCCAGCAGCTCGGCACGCTCCATGCCCGGGCCGCGCGGACGCGAACCGACCAGCAATGCGTAGTCGACGTCCTTGAAGGCGGTCATCGGATCGCTGTGGGCTTCCATGCCGACCAGCAGCGGGAAGGCGCAGTCGTCGAGTTCCATCATCACGCCCTTGAGCGCTTTTTGTGGGCCGTCGACGGGCACTTCGAGCAGTTGCAGGATGACGGGCTGGTCCTTGCCGAGCATTTCGCCGGAGGCGATGCGGAACAACAGGGCGTAACCGATTTGGCCGGCGGCGCCGGTGACGGCAACGCGAACGGGCTTTTTGCTCATGGGAAGACTCCAGAAGATGATGAAACGGCGGTGACAGTGCCATACCGCCAAGTACCGCCAGATACCGCCCGGGCCACGCGGCGACAGGCCGGGGCGCGGAACCGGCCGGCATTTTAAGCCGATTCACGGTTTTGGTGGCGCCCGTCTTATGTCTTATATAAGATATCGCCCGCCGCGCACCGTTCGCGGCCGCCCCTCGATTTCCATGAATACCCCCCTCAACGCCTACACCGAGACCGGAACGCCGTCGTTCAGTCCTCTGTATCAGCAGATCAAGGCGCTGATCCTGCAGCGCCTGAAAGCGGGCGAATGGAAGCCGGGCGAACCCATTCCCAGCGAGATGGACCTGGCCGCGCGCTTCCGCGTGAGCCAGGGCACGGTGCGCAAGGCCATCGACGAACTGGCTTCCGACAACATCGTCGTACGCCGCCAGGGCAAGGGCACCTTCGTCGCGACGCATTCGGAGCACCAGGTGCAGTACCGCTTCCTGAAGCTGGTACCTGACAGCGGCGATCTGAATTCCGAAGGCCCGGCCGAACGAACGATCGTCGACTGCAGGCGCCAACGCGCGACAGCCGACGTGGCCCGTGCGCTGTCGCTGCGCACCGGCGATCCGGTACTCCAGGTGCGGCGCGTGCTGGCCTATTCCGGCGTGCCGACCATTCTGGAAGACCTCTGGCTGCCGGGCACCCCCTTCAAGGGCCTGACGGCCGAACGCCTGCGCGCCTGGCGCGGGCCGATGTACGCGATGTTCGAGACCGAATTCGGCACACCGATGGTGCGTGCCGAAGAAAAGATCCGTGCCGTGCTGCCCGATACGGCGCAGGCCGCATTGCTGGCGGTCACGACCGCAACGCCGCTGTTGAGCGTCGAGCGCGTCGCGCTCACCTACCACGACGTGCCGATGGAGCTGCGCCGCGGGCTGTACCGTACCGACACCCATCACTATCGCAACGAACTCGGATGAATCGTCGCGAAGCCCCGTGCCGCGCCCTTCGGCGCACAGTGTCCGAGCAATCCGGTGCGTTGACGCTGCCGGACCTGCTGTCCGATGGTGCATTGCAATAGAATTTTGCGTTGTTTGCATTTCCGTCAAAGAACAAGCCGCCTCCTCGAAAAAGCAACGAAAGCCCCCATGACAGAGCTTGCTACTCCTCCACGCCCGCCGCGGCGACAGTTCCGAAACATCAATGCCTTCTCCGACCTGACGACCTACCGGTTGCCCCCCGCCGGCATCGTCTCGATCCTGCACCGCGTGAGCGGCGCGCTGATGTTCGCGCTGCTGCCGTTCATCATCTGGATGTTCGACACGTCCATCTCGTCGGAGATCTCGTTCGCACGGTTCAGCAACGTGTTCGCCAACGGCGCCGGCTTCCTGCCGGGCTGGTTCATCAAGCTCGTGGCACTGGCGCTCATCTGGGCCTACCTGCATCACTTCATCGCCGGCTTGCGCCATCTGTGGATGGACGTGAGCCACAAGGCCGTGACCAAGGAATTCGGCAAGAGTTCCGCGGTCTTCACGCTCGCCGTGAGCATCCTGCTGGCCGTCGTCCTCGGCGCCAAGCTGTTCGGCCTGTACTGAGAAAGATACTGAAATGTCTGTGAATTACGGGTCCAAGCGCATCGTCGTCGGCGCGCACTACGGTCTGCGCGACTGGCTGAGCCAACGCATCACGGGCGCCCTGATGGCGCTCTTCACCGTCATCCTGCTTGCGCAGGTGCTGTTCTCGCGTGGCCCCATCGGCTATGACAAGTGGGCCGGCATCTTTTCATCGCAGTGGATGAAAGTTCTCACTTTTGCAGTGATCGTTTCGCTGCTCTATCACGTGTGGGTCGGAATGCGCGACATCTGGATGGACTATGTCCAGCCCGT
>CAIQMJ010000743.1 GCA_903872875.1 uncultured Variovorax sp. | reverse complement strand
CGCCGCCACGTGGCGCCGCTGGTGCCGCGTTTCCACGCGCTGCATCCGGAGGTGACGATCTCGCTGAACCTGAGCGATCGGGTGGTCGACGTGGCGGGCGAGAGCTTCGACTGCGCGGTGCGCGTCGGTGACCTGCCGGACTCGTCGCTGGTGAGCCTGCGCCTGGCCGACAACCGGCGCCGCTGCGTGGCGACGCCCGACTTCCTGCGGCGCCACGGCACGCCCCGGCATCCATCCGACCTGGCGCGCTACGCCTGTCTCACGCTGTCGAGCGACGCATCGCAGACGCGGGGCTGGGCGTTCCGCATGCCGGCCACGGCAGACGGCGGCGAGCGCGAGGTGGTGCATCTGAAGCCTGACGGACCGCTCGACTGCAGCGACGGGCAGGTGCTGCATGACTGGTGCCTGGCCGGACATGGCATCGCCTGGCGCAGCACATGGGAGGTCGAGGCCGAGATCGAGGCCGGCCTGCTGTTGCCTGTGCTGGACGACTATGCCGCCGCGCCGAACGGCATCTATGCGGTGTTCCCCCAGCGCAAGCACCTGCCGCTGCGGGTGCGGCTGTGGATCGATTTTCTGAAGGCGCAGTACGCGCGTCCCGACTTCTGGGCCGGCACAATGAAGGCGCCAACGACATTACAGGAACCTCCGCGATGACACTCGAAGCGATCCTTGCCTACCTGCACCTGCTGGCCATCCTCACGATGGTCGTCTTCATCTCCAGCGAGGCCGCGCTGTGCCGCGTGCAGTGGCTCAATGCCGCGGTGGTCGAGCGGCTCGCCAAGGTCGATCTGGTCTACGGCATCGCCGCCATCATGGTGCTGGCGACCGGCATCGCCCGCACCGTCTGGGGCGTGAAAGGCACGGCCTGGTACTGGACCAACCCGTTGCTGCATGTGAAGCTCACGCTCTTCATCGTGATCGGCGTGATCTCGATCTTTCCCACGCTGACCTACATGCGCTGGCGCAAGACGTTGCGCAACAGCGGCACCTTGCCCGCCGAAGCCGACGTCAGGAAGACGCGCAAGCTGGTGATGGTCCAGGCCCACCTGATCGCCGTGATCCCGCTCGTCGCCGTCTTCCTCGCCCGCGGCTTCGGCAAGTAGAGGTTCTCCCGTCTTTCGCTACGCGTTCCCTTCCAGAAACGCCGCGGATCTGGCTTTGCCAGGCCGCCGGCCTTGCTCCCTGCAAAAGGGGGGGCGAGAGGCGACACGCAGTGCGCCGAAGCCTGGGCGTCAGCCCTTGGACAGGCAGGTCTTCATGAACGCCTTGCGTTCATCGCCCTTCAGCGTCTTCGCCTTCGTGTCGGCGTTGCAGCTCTTCATCTTGTCCTGCTGCGTGACCACCGCCGGCTTGGCCGACAGGCAGGTCTTCATGAATTCCTTGCGCTCGTCGCCCTTCTTGCCGGTTGCGTCCTTGTTGCAGGTCGCCATCTTGGTCTGCTGGGCGGTCGGCGCCTTGTCCTGTGCGTGCGCGGCACCGAACGCGAGGCTCAGGCCGAGGGCGGCCAGGGTGAGAAGCTTTTTCATGGGTCGGCGTCCTTGGATGGAAGGTTGAGGAAAGCCCGTCGGGCTGCTGTGGCTAACGGCCCAGCCGCAATACCGGATGACCGATATCGAGGGTGGTCGGGCATGCCCCGGTAAAATCCCTCGATGCTATTGGTCAAACAGGAGCTGCTCGCGGCCTTCGCGCGCACGCTCGATTCATTCTCTCCCGGTGCCGGCGTCAAAGCCGTGTTCGAAT
>CAIQMJ010000742.1 GCA_903872875.1 uncultured Variovorax sp. | reverse complement strand
TCGATCCCGATCCTGGGTTTCCTGTCGATCACGGTCACCGGCTTCATCGCGCTGTTCCCCGGCAACCTGCTGGGCGTGGAGTGCGCGGCGATCTTCGCGATCTTCACCTCGCAGGCCTGGAACATGGCCTTCAGCCTGTACCAGTCGCTGCGCACCGTGCCGGCCGAATTGCGCGAAGCCGCCGCCGTGTTCCAGCTGTCCGGCTGGCAGCGCTTCTGGCGGCTCGAGATGCCGTTCGCCATGCCGGGCCTGCTGTGGAACATGATGATGTCGATGTCCGGCGGCTGGTTCTTCGTGGTGGCCTCCGAAGCCATCGCGGTGTCGAATCAGAGCATCAAGCTGCCGGGCGTGGGCTCGTACATCGCGATGGCGATCGAGGCACGCGACCTCGGCGCCATCGGCTGGGCCATCGGCGGCATGCTGGTCGGCATCGTGCTGTACGACCAGCTGTTCTTCCGCCCGCTGATCGCGTGGGCCGACCGCTTTCGTTTCGAGGAGGGCAGCAGCGAGGATGCGCCGCGTTCGTGGCTGCTGACCTGGCTGCGCCGCACCGAGCTGCTGCAGCGTGCCGGCGAACTGGCCGGCCATGTGCTCGAGCGCGCGCTGCTGTGGTTCCGGCTCGACCACGACGGCACATCGATCAAGGCGCGCCCGCGCACGCCCGACTGGCGGCTGGAGCGGGCATGGGACGCGACGCTCGCTGCCGCCGTGCTGCTGGCCGTGATCTGGCTGCTGCGCTTCATCCACACCGAGGTGGGATGGGCCGAGGTCGGCCACGTCTTCGTGCTCGGGCTGTACACGATGGTGCGGGTGCTGGTGCTGATCGCGCTCGCGGCGGTGGTGTGGGTGCCGATCGGCGTCTGGATCGGCATGAACCCGCGCTGGGCCGGCCGGCTGCAGGGCGTGGCGCAGTTCCTCGCGGCCTTTCCGGCGAACCTGATGTTCCCGGTGGCCGTGCTGTTCATCGTCCGCTGGCAGCTGAACCCGAACGTTTGGCTCGCGCCGCTGATGGTGCTCGGCACGCAGTGGTACCTGCTCTTCAACGTGATCGCGGGCGCCTCGAGCGTGCCGACCGAGCTGCGCTATGCCGCGAGCAACCTGGGGCTGGGCGGCTGGCTGAAATGGCGCCGCTACCTGCTGCCGGCGGTGTTCCCGAGCTTCGTCACCGGCGCCATCACGGCCAGCGGCGGCTCGTGGAACGCGAGCATCGTGGCCGAGTACGTGACCTGGGGCGACACCACGCTGCAGGCCGCGGGCCTCGGCAGCTACATCGCCCACATGACCGCCATCGGCGACTTCCCGCGCATCGCGCTGGGCATCGGCGTGATGTGCGTGTTCGTGATGGGCATGAACCACTTGGTCTGGCGTCGGCTCTACGAGCTGGCCGAGAGCCGGATGCACATCTGATGCGCAGGCAGGAGCGCAAGGAAGACGCATGACAGAACTGATCGTTGAACTCCAGGGCGTGGGCAAGTCCTTCCGCTCGGCCGATGGCGCCGCGCGCTCCGTGCTGGAAGGCGTGGACTTCCGGCTGGCCGAAGGCGAGATCGTCGCGTTGCTGGGCCAGTCGGGCTCTGGCAAGTCGACGCTGCTGCGCATCCTGGCCGGGCTGATAGGCGTCGATGCGGGCAGCGTGCGCTACCGTGGCCAGCCCTTGTACGGGCCGGCGCGGGGCATCGCGATGGTGTTCCAG
>CAIQMJ010000741.1 GCA_903872875.1 uncultured Variovorax sp. | reverse complement strand
TCGCGGATCGAGCCGTCGTTGAAGAGCGAATAGCCCGCCACGTGTTCGAGCGCTTTCGCCTTGTCGATGTAGCGCCCCGGCTTGCCGATCACGATCACCAGCTCGCCCTCGTAGTCGAACTGCGTCGAGACGTGCGGGCGAACCAGCGGCTCGTTGTGTCCGACCCATGAGGACGGGAAGCGATGGAACAGCACGGGGTAGGTCGGTGCCGCGAAATTGCCTTCCGCCGCATGGTCGACATAGTTGAGGCCGACGGCGATCGCCTTGGAGGGTGCCAATACGGGCGGCAGCCACTGCAGCTCGGACAGCGGTAGCCGGGTGCGCGCCGATGCTGCGGCGCGTTCGACTGCGGCCAGGCCGTCCGGCCCTGCACGCAGCAGTTCGTCGAGCGTGGCCGGCAGGCCTTCGGCGGTGAGGTTGACCACTTCCTGGCCGAGGCGCAGGCCCAGGGCCGCTTGGCCGTTGTTCTTGAAGGCGACGAGACGCATGATGATTTATTGGTGGTGGGTGAATGAATGAATGAAGGGCAGGCCGTGCATGCAGCGGGCCTGCGTGGTCAGGGCTTCTCGATTTCGTGATTGACGACGAAGTCCTCCGGCACCGACGGGCCCCAGGCGTAGAAGGAGTCCTCGGGCGGGTGGTCGGCGGAACGCCAGTCGAAATCGCCCGGCACGAAGTCGATGTCATGCGAGTACTCGGCGTAGCTGCCCCACGGGTCGCGCACGTAGTAGAAGTAGTTGGATCCCAGCACGTGGCGCCCGACGCCCCAGCCGCGCGCATGGCCGGCCGCGAACATCTGCTCCATGCCGCGGCCGACCTCGTCGATGCTGCCGACGTCCCAGCTCAGGTGATGCAGGCCTGGGCCCTCCGACTTGGCCATGGCGATCAGGTGGTGGTCGCTCCCATGTGCGCCATGCAGGAACACGACGAGGTCGGCCGACCTGTCGGTCACGCGCAGGCCGAGCACGTCTTCGTAGAAGCGGATCGCGCCTGCGACATCGCCCGAGAAGAAAAGGGCGTGCGAAAGGCGGCGCGGCCGTACTTTCGGAATCCGCGCACGATTGAGCGAGGCACCGCGGCCGACCGGCGCAGGGGGTTCGATGATGCGATCGCTCTTGTGATCGGGTGTGCTCTTGGGCGCCACCACGACCTGAACCGGAAATCCCTCCGGATGGAGGAGCCAGAGGCCGTCGGCGTCGCCCAGCGCATGCGGCGCCAGGCGCGGGATGCCCAGACGCTCTGCACGTGCGGCAATGGCGTCGAAGTCTTCCGCGAAGCAGCCGAATCGCAAGTATTGCAACCGCTTGCCGCCCGCATGCGCGAACAGGGACGCCCACACGTGGGGATGGCCGTGCGTGCGCAGGTCGAGCCGGTCGCCGTGACGTTCGGTCAGGAGCCCGAACGCGTCGTAGAAACGGGCAGCCTCGTCGAGGTCGGGTACTGCGAAGACGATGCGGTCCAGCGAATGAACGCCCTGGACGTCTGCGCGGTTTGGATGCTTGTGCGTGCGTAGCTCGATGCCTGCCATGTTGTCTCCGGTGGCGTTGATGCTCTTGTTTAAAATATATTATTTGACAGAAACTATATGATTATTGAGTTCGACTATTATTAGGGTTTGCGAGAATGATCAGTACTTTCGAATTCGAATGACCACGATGAGCGAGCGAACCAAAGGGATGAGTCAGACACGACTGGTGTTCGAGCGCATGCGTGCGTCCATCGTGGGCGGGCGGCTGCTGCCGGGCTCCAAGCTCAACATCGCGGCACTCGCGGAGGAAATCGGCGTCAGCGCAGGTGCCGTGCGCGAAGGCTTGGCCATGCTCGAGGCCGAGGCCCTGGTCGTGTCGGAGCCGGCACGCGGTTATCGGGTGAGCCCGGTGTCAGCCGTCGAACTGCGCGACCTGGTCAAGGCGCGCATCGAAGTCGAGAAGCTCTGCCTGGCCGAAGCGATTCGCCATGGCGACCTCGCCTGGGAGGGCGGAATCGTGTCGGCGTTCCATCGCCTCACCCGCGTGGCGGAGCGCGACGAAAAGCATCCCACCCAGCTGAACGGGGAATGGGCTGCGGTGCATGCGGACTTCCACCGCGCATTGGTCAGCGGCTGTCCCAACCAATGGCTCATGCGCATGCACGACATGCTCTATCAGCAGAGCGAACGCTACCGGCAGCTCTCGGCTCCGCTGGCGACGGTGGACCGCGACGTGCTCTCCGAACACCAGGCGATCGTCGACGCGGTGCTGAACCGCGACATCCAGGCGGCCCAGGAATGCATGGCCGAACACCTTCAGGCCACTGCACGGATGCTGCTCACATCGCCGAAGCTGAGTGTGCTCGGATAGGTGCCCGCGACACGACGCTGCCTTCCGCGGGGGGGGCGCGGCATCGGGGTGACAAGCTGAGCGCCTGATCCGAAGTCGACGATGCGTCAGGCCTGCCGCCCTGTCGGCTAACGAAAAATCACGGTCCTCGACCCGTTCAAGAAGATCCTGTGCTGCGCATGCCAGCCCACGGCGCGCGCCAGAACGTTGCTTTCTACGTCGCGGCCGGCGGCGGCCAGCGCATCGGCGGTCATGGCGTGGTCCACGCGAACGATGCCTGGTTCGATGATGGGTCCCTCGTCCAATGCCGAAGTCACGTAGTGCGCCGTGGCGCCAATGAGCTTCACGCCGCGCGCATGGGCCTGGTG
>CAIQMJ010000740.1 GCA_903872875.1 uncultured Variovorax sp. | reverse complement strand
TGCCAAATTTTCACGATCGTCTGGCTTGTGGGTTGCGCGGGTTGGGCCATTCAAGTGCTCTGGAGAGTTTGAAACCCATGACTGCCTATACCAAAGACCAAATCACCAAGCGCAAGTTCGACGTCGTCATCATCGGCGCCGGCGGCTCGGGCATGCGTGCCTCGCTGCAACTCGCGCGTGCCGGCCTCAACGTCGCCGTGCTCTCCAAGGTGTTCCCGACCCGCTCGCACACCGTCGCTGCCCAGGGCGGCGTCGGCGCCTCGCTCGGCAACATGAGCGAGGACAACTGGCACTACCACTTCTACGACACGATCAAGGGTTCCGACTGGCTCGGCGACCAGGATGCGATCGAGTTCATGTGCCGCGAAGCCCCGAAGGTCGTGTACGAACTCGAACACTTCGGCATGCCCTTCGACCGCAATCCGGACGGCACGATCTACCAGCGCCCTTTCGGCGGCCACACCGCGAACTACGGCGAAAAGCCGGTCCAGCGCGCCTGCGCCGCAGCCGACCGCACCGGTCACGCGATGCTGCACACGCTCTATCAGAAGAACGTCGAAGCCCGCACCCAGTTCTTCGTCGAATGGATGGCGCTCGACCTCATCCGTGACGCCGAAGGCGACGTGGTCGGCGTGACCGCGCTCGAGATGGAAACCGGCGACCTGCACATCCTGCAGGCCAAGACCGTGCTGCTGGCCACCGGCGGCGCAGGCCGGATCTTCGCGGCATCGACCAACGCCTTCATCAACACCGGCGACGGTCTCGGCATGGCTGCACGTTCGGGCATCCCGCTGCAGGACATGGAGTTCTGGCAGTTCCACCCGACCGGCGTGGCCGGCGCCGGCGTGCTGCTGACCGAAGGCTGCCGCGGTGAAGGCGCGATCCTGCTGAACAGCAATGGCGAACGCTTCATGGAGCGCTATGCGCCCACGCTGAAGGACCTGGCACCGCGCGACTTCGTGTCCCGCTCGATGGACCAGGAAATCAAGGAAGGCCGCGGTTGCGGTCCCAACAAGGACTACGTGCTGCTGAAGCTCGATCACCTGGGTGCCGAGACGATCCACAAGCGCCTGCCTTCGGTGTACGAGATCGGCGTGAACTTCGCCAACGTCGACATCACGAAGGAACCGATCCCGGTCGTGCCGACCATCCACTATCAGATGGGCGGTATTCCGACCAACATCAACGGCCAGGTCGTGATCCAGAAGGGCGAGGACAACAGCGCCGTCGTGAACGGCCTGTACGCGGTGGGCGAATGCTCCTGCGTGAGCGTGCACGGCGCGAACCGCCTGGGCACCAATTCGCTGCTCGACCTGCTGGTGTTCGGCCGCGCGGCCGGCAATCACATCGTCGAGTTCAACGACAAGCTCAAGGAGCACAAGCCGCTGCCGGCCGATGCGGCCGACCGCACGCTCGAGCGCCTGAACCGCCTCGAATCGTCAACCTCCGGCGAGTACGCGCAGGACGTGGCGGGCGAGATCCGCGCGGTCATGCAGCAGCACGCGGCCGTGTTCCGCAAGCAGGCCTCGATGGACGAAGGCGTGGTCAAGATCGCTGCCGTGCGCGAGCGCGTCAACGCGGTCACGCTCAAGGACAAGTCGCGCGTGTTCAACACTGCGCGCATCGAAGCGCTCGAAGTCGACAACCTGATCGAAGTGGCGCAAGCCACGATGGTCTCGGCGGCTGCGCGCAAGGAATGCCGTGGCGCCCACACGGTGGAAGACTACGAACGTCCCGCGGACGATCCGGTCTCGCCGCTCGGCCGCGACGACGCCAACTGGATGAAGCACACGCTCTGGTACAGCCAGGACAACCGCCTTTCCTACAAGCCCGTCAAGCTGCAACCCCTGACGGTCGCCTCCGTGCCTCCCAAGGTCCGTACGTTCTAAGCACGCCAGCACATCACAAGGCCATCACGATGAAGCGCACATTCCAGATCTACCGCTACGACCCGGACAAGGACGCGAAGCCCTACATGCAGACCATCGAGATCGAACTCGACGGTCACGAGCGCATGCTGCTCGACGCCCTGATGAAGCTCAAGGCGCAGGACCCGACGCTGTCGTTCCGCCGCTCCTGCCGCGAAGGCGTCTGCGGCTCCGACGCGATGAACATCAACGGCAAGAACGGCCTCGCCTGCCTGACGAACATGCTCACGCTGAAGGGCACGATCGTCCTGAAGCCGCTGCCGGGCCTGCCCGTGATCCGCGACCTGATCGTGGACATGACGCAGTTCTTCAAGCAGTACAACTCGATCAAGCCGTACCTGCAGAACGACAACGTGCCGCCCGAGAAGGAACGCCTGCAGTCGCCCGAAGAGCGCGAAGAGCTCAACGGCCTGTACGAGTGCATCCTGTGCGCGAGCTGCTCGACGAGCTGCCCGAGCTTCTGGTGGAACCCCGACAAGTTCGGCGGTCCGGCAGGCCTGCTGCAGGCCTACCGGTTCATCGCCGACAGCCGCGACGAAGCAACCGCCGAGCGCCTGGACAACCTGGAAGATCCGTACCGCCTGTTCCGCTGCCACACGATCATGAACTGCGTGGACGTGTGCCCGAAGAACCTGAACCCGACCCAGGCCATCGGCAAGATCAAGGAACTGATGGTGCGTCGCGCCGTCTGACCGTCATGCAAGCTGCCGCTTCGGACTCTCTCGACCAGCCGCTGGGCGTTCGCGCGCTCAGCAAGCTGAAATGGCGTTGCCGCCGCGGCCTGCTCGAGAACGACCTCTTCATCGCCCGTTTTTTCGAACGGCATGAATCCGGACTGACCGTCAGGCAGGCCGAGGCAATGGGGACGTTGATGGACCTTTCCGATCACGATCTGCTCGATCTCCTTTTGCAGCGAAAGGAGCCCGAGCCTGCACAGGCCGGGGCGGATGTGGTCGATCTGCTGCGTCTGATGCGTGTCTCCTGACGGCACGCGAGGTTCATGTCCTTCCCCCTATCCATCTGAAGAAAGAAAGTCGAAATGAAAGCTTCCGAGACCAAGGCCACACTGTCGTTCAGCACCGGCGGCGACAAAGTCGAACTACCGATCTACAAGGGCACGCTCGGCCCGGACGTCATCGACATCCGCAAGCTCTACGCGCAAACCGGCATGTTCACGTACGACCCGGGCTTCATGTCCACGGCGTCGTGCCAGTCGACCATCACCTACATCGATGGCGACAAGGGCGAACTGCTGTACCGCGGTTATCCGATCGAACAGCTCGCAACCAACTGCGACTTCCTGGAAACCTGTCACCTGCTGCTGTACGGTGAACTGCCGGACACAGCCAAGAAGGACACCTTCACCAAGCTCGTGACCAACCATACGATGGTCAACGAGCAGATGCAGTTCTTCCTGCGCGGTTTCCGCCGCGACGCGCATCCGATGGCCATCATGACCGGCCTGGTGGGCGCACTGTCGGCCTTCTATCACGACAGCACGGACATCAACAATCCCGAGCACCGCGAGATCGCCGCGATCCGGCTGATCGCGAAGATGCCCACGCTGGTTGCCATGGCGTACAAGTACACGATCGGCCAGCCGTACATGTACCCGAAGAACGACCTGAGCTACGCAGGCAACTTCCTGCACATGATGTTCGCGACGCCGTGCGAGGAGTACAAGGTGAATCCGGTGCTCGAGCGCGCACTCGACCGCATCTTCATCCTGCACGCGGACCACGAACAGAACGCTTCGACCTCGACGGTGCGCCTGTGCGGCTCGTCGGGCACCAACCCGTTCGCGGCGATCGCGGCCGGCGTAGCCTGCCTCTGGGGCCCCGCCCACGGCGGCGCCAATGAAGCGGCGCTCAACATGCTCTATGACATCCAGAAGCAAGGCGGCGTCGAGAAGATCGGCGAGTTCATCAAGAAGGTCAAGGACAAGAACTCGAACGTCAAGCTGATGGGCTTCGGCCACCGCGTGTACAAGAACTACGACCCGCGCGCCAAGCTGATGCAGGAAACCTGCAATGAAGTGCTGACCGAACTGGGTCTGGAAAACGATCCGCTGTTCAAGCTGGCCAAGGAACTCGAGAAGATCGCGCTGGAAGACGAATACTTCGTGTC
>CAIQMJ010000739.1 GCA_903872875.1 uncultured Variovorax sp. | reverse complement strand
CACCATCCGCACCGAGCGCGACCTCTCCATGGGTTTTGCAGTCTTCGGCTGCATCGCCCTCGTCGTGCTTATGTTCTTCTTCCTCTGGTTCAAGCCCGTCCCCGGCGCGCAGTTGGGATTCGTACAGAACCTCGCCGCTTCGCTGCTCATTATCTTCTTTGGGTTCCTGTTCGTCACCGTCAGCTCGCGCATCCAGCAGAACCTCGGTGTGCGCACCGCCGAGGTGACCGAAGGCACGCTGTCGCCGCAGGTGTCGGCGGTGGGCAGCATCGCGTTCAACGAGCGCGACCAGGCGATCGTGCAGGCGCGTGCCACCGGATACGTCGAGCACCTGTACGTGCGCGCCACGCTGGATCCGGTCGCCAAGGGGCAACCGCTGGTCAGTCTCTATGTCCCGGACTGGATCGCTGCTCAAGAAGAATTCCTGTCGGTACGGCGCATGAAAGGCACGGACCTGGGAAGACTCGTGGACGGTGCGCGACAACGCATGCGCCAGGTCGGCATGGACGACGGCCAGATCGCGCTGGTCGAGCGCAGCGGCAAGACTCAGCCGCGCATCACCCTGACCGCACCCCTGGGTGGGGTCGTCGTCGAACTGCTGGCGCGCGAAGGCATGACGGTGATGCCGGGCGCCACGCTGTTCCGCATCAATGGCTTGTCCACCGTGTGGGCCAACGCCGAGGTGCCGGAGAGCCAGGCTGCGCTGCTGCGCCCGGGCGCCAAGGTCCAGGCCCGAAGCCCGGCCGCGCCCGGCAGCACCTTCGACGGCAAGGTGCAAGCCATCCTGCCCGAAGTGAACCCGAGCACGCGCACGCTGAAGGCGCGGCTGGAGCTCGCCAACCCTGGCAGCCGGCTGGTGCCGGGGATGTTCGTGACGATGAACTTCGTGGACATGCGCGCCGACAAGACGCTGCTCGTGCCCACCGAGGCGGTGATCCAGACGGGCAAACGCACGGTCGTGATCGTGGCCGAAGACAACGGGCGCTTCCGCCCGGTCGACGTCGAAGCGGGCCTCGAGAGCGGCGGCCAGACCGAGATCAAGCGCGGCCTTTCTGCCGGCAAGCGCGTCGTCGTGTCGTCGCAGTTCCTGATCGACTCGGAGGCCAGCCTCAAGGGCGTCGAGGCCCGCTTGAACAGCGAGCCGGCCGCCGGCGCCGCGCCTGTTCCTGCGGCTTCGGCCGCGACGGCCACCAGCGCGCCACGCCATGTCGGTGAAGCCAAGGTCGTCAGTGTCGGCAAGGACGCATTGACCCTGTCCCACGGCGCCATTCCCACGCTGAAATGGGGGCCGATGACGATGGACTTCAAGCTGCCGCCCGGCGGTGCGACGAGCGGCGTTCAGGTCGGCGACCGCGTGAGCTTCGAGTTCTTCATGGGCGCGGACGACCTGCCGCAGCTCACCCGCGTCACGCCGATGGCGGCCGAGGCCAAGGCGGCGGGACGTGCAGCCACGCCGGGAAGCAAGCCATGATCGCCAAGCTGATCCGCTGGTCCATCGCCAACCGCTTCCTCGTGCTGCTGGCCACCCTGACGCTCAGCGCGTGGGGCGTCTATTCGGTGCTGCGGACTCCTCTGGATGCGCTGCCCGACCTGTCGGACGTGCAGGTCATCATCCGCACCACCTATCCGGGCCAAGCGCCGCGCATCGTCGAGAACCAGGTCACGTACCCGTTGACGACGACGATGCTGTCCGTGCCGGGCGCGAAGGCGGTGCGCGGCTACTCGTTCTTTGGCGACTCCTTTGTCTACGTGCTGTTCGAGGACGGTACCGACCAATACTGGGCGCGTTCCCGGGTCCTCGAATACCTGAACCAGGTGCAGTCGCGGCTGCCGGCCCAGGCCAAGGCCTCGCTCGGTCCGGACGCTTCCGGCGTGGGCTGGATCTACGAGTACGCGCTGGTCGACCGCAGCGGCAAGATGGACATTTCGCAACTGCGGGCGCTGCAGGACTGGTTCCTCAAGTACGAGCTCAAGACCGTGCCGGACGTGGCCGAGGTTGCCTCGGTGGGCGGCATGGTGCGCCAGTACCAGATCGTGCTCGATCCGGACAAGCTCGCCGCCTACGGCATCCCGCACACCAAGGTCGTGGAGGCGATCCAGCGCGCGAACCAGGAGACCGGCGGTTCGGTGCTCGAGCTTGGCGAGGCTGAGTACATGGTTCGTGCCTCGGGCTACCTGCAGAACCTTGATGATTTTCGCAAGGTGCCGCTCATGACGACGGCCGCCGGCGTGTCGGTGCGCCTGGGCGATGTGGCCCGGGTGCAGATCGGCCCGGAGATGCGTCGCGGCATTGGCGAACTCGACGGCGAAGGCGAGGCCGTCGGCGGCGTGATCGTGATGCGCTCGGGTAAGAACGCGCTGCAGACCATCGCAGCAGTGAAGGACAAGCTCGAGGGCCTGAAATCCAGCCTGCCGCGCGGCGTGGAGATCGTGCCGGTGTACGACCGCTCCGGGCTGATCGAGCGCGCGGTGGAGAACCTCACGCACAAGCTGATCGAGGAATTCGTCGTCGTCGCGGTGGTCTGCTTCGTCTTCCTGTTCCACCTGCGTTCGGCGCTGGTCGCCATCATCTCCCTGCCCCTGGGCATCCTGGCCGCGTTCATCGTCATGCACTACCAGGGGGTCAATGCCAACATCATGTCACTGGGAGGCATCGCGATCGCCATCGGTGCGATGGTCGACGCGGCGGTCGTGATGATCGAGAACGCCCACAAGCATCTCGAACAATGGAGCCATGAGCATCCTGACCAGCCGCTCGAGGGAGCGGCCCGGTGGCGGGTCATCGGTGACTCGGCGGCCGAGGTGGGACCGGCGCTGTTTTTCTCGTTGCTGATCATCACGCTGTCCTTCGTGCCTGTGTTCACGCTGGAAGCGCAGGAGGGACGCCTGTTCTCGCCGCTGGCGTTCACCAAGACCTACGCGATGGCGGCCGCGGCGGGCCTGTCGGTGACCTTGATCCCGGTGCTCATGGGCTACCTGATCCGTGGCCGCATCCCGGACGAAAAAAGCAATCCACTCAATCGCCTGCTGATCGCGGTCTACCGGCCGCTGCTCGACATGGTGCTGCGCGCCCCGAAGCTCACGCTCGTCGTGGCGGTCGTGGTGCTGGCCACGAGCCTGTGGCCGTTGCAGCACATCGGCGGCGAGTTCATGCCGCGGCTGGACGAAGGGGATCTGCTGTACATGCCTTCGGCGCTGCCAGGACTGTCGGCAGGAAAGGCGGGAGAGTTGCTGCAGCAGACCGACCGCCTGATCAAGACGGTGCCGGAAGTCGCGACCGTCTACGGCAAAGCAGGCCGCGCGGAAAGCGCGACCGACCCGGCGCCGCTGGAGATGTTCGAAACGACGATCCAGTTCAAGCCGCGCGACCAGTGGCGTGCCGGCATGACGACCGACAAGCTGGTCGAGGAGCTCGACCGCATCGTCAGGGTGCCGGGCTTGTCCAACATCTGGGTGCCGCCGATCCGCAATCGCATCGACATGCTGGCCACGGGCATCAAGAGCCCGGTGGGTGTCAAGGTGGCGGGCACCGACCTGGCGACCATCGACCGCATCACCGGAGAGATCGAGCGCACGCTCAAGGACGTGCCCGGCGTCAGCAGCGCCTTGGCGGAGCGGCTCACCGGTGGGCGCTATGTGGACGTGAACATCCGGCGCGACGACGCGGCGCGCTACGGGTTGAACATCGCCGACGTGCAGTCGGTGGTCTCATCCGCCGTGGGCGGCGAGAACATCGGCGAGACGGTGGAAGGCCTGCAGCGCTTCCCGATCAACCTGCGGTATCCGCGCGAGATGCGCGACTCAATGGAGAAGCTGCGCACGCTGCCCGTCGTGACCGAGCGAGGTCAGCGCCTGGTGCTCTCCGACGTGGCCGACATCCGCATCGCCGATGGTCCGCCGATGCTGCGCAGCGAGAACGCGCGCCTGTCGGGCTGGGTGTACGTCGACATCCGGGATCGGGACCTTCGCTCCGCGGTGCACGACATGCAGCAGGCCGTCGCCAGGCAGGTGAAGCTGCCGCCGGGCTACTCGATCTCCTGGTCGGGCCAGTTCGAATTCCTGGAGCGGGCCACCGCCAAGCTCAAGGTGGTGGTGCCTTTCACGCTGCTCATCATCTTCGTGCTGCTGTACCTGACGTTCGGGGCCTTTGGCGAGGCGCTCCTGATCATGGCGGCGCTGCCGTTCGCGCTGGTGGGCGGCATCTGGCTGCTGTACCTGCTGAGCTACAACCTGTCGATCGCGGGCGCGGTGGGCTTCATTGCGCTGGCCGGCGTGTCTGCCGAGTTCGGGGTGATCATGCTGCTGTACCTCAAGAACGCCTGGTTGGAGCGCATCGACCAAGGCAAGACCAGCGAGGCCGATCTGCTGGATGCCATCCGCGAAGGCGCCGTGCTGCGTGTGCGGCCCAAGGCGATGACGGTGGCCGTCATCCTGGCCGGCCTGCTGCCGATCATGTGGGGCACGGGGACCGGGTCGGAAGTGATGCAGCGCATCGCCGCGCCGATGGTGGGCGGGATGGTCACCGCACCGTTGCTGTCGATGTTCGTCATTCCCGCGGCCTACCTGTTGATGCGCCGGCCGCGCGAACATGCAACCTCCCGGTGGGCGTTCTGGAGGCGACGTCGTGAAGCCGCTTGAACGCTCCGGTCGCTGCCGCGCTTGGAGCGCGGTAGCGCTTTGCCTGTGCCTGTGCCTGTCATTGCTGATGGGGACAGCAGCGCGGGCTGCCGTTTCCATCAAGGAGATTCAGTCTGCTGGCCCGGTGATGACCGCATCGACGGCCTCGCGCCCAATGCCCAGCAGCGCCGAGGAATGCCAGACGTGTGCGGCTTGTGCCATCGCGCCGGCGCCAGTGACTCACGCATTCACCGGCGAGGGCGAAGCGCGAGAACAGGCTCCATTGGCCTGGCTCGCGCACGTGACGGAGGTGCTGGCGCCAGCCTGGTTTTTTGATGCTGGAGACGGACGACTGCGATGGCCTGTGCGCATCGCGTTCTGCCGTTGGCTGGATTGATCCGATGAGGTTCCTCTCGAACTTTCAGATCAAACCAACCTTAGGAGAATCTCATGAAGAAACTGCTCATTTCCCTCGCCGCCGCCTTGACGCTGGGTGCGGCCTGGCCTGCGTTTGCCGGCCCGGACTTCCAGGTCATCGAGAAAGCACGCGCCGATAGGCAAACGACCGTGGCGGCGCAAGCGGCCAGCACCAGAGTCGACAGCGCCACCGGCCAGCGGGTGAACTGCCCGCCCGAACCTCTGGTGCTGCCGCTGGACCATGGACCGCGTGCCCAAACGACGCCCGGAGAAAACCGGGTACGCAGGGCGCGCTACGAGGCACAGGTGAAAGCATGCGCGAATCCCGTGCTATGAGCGCCTGCCCGAACCGTCCGATGCGGATGCGATGCGCGCCAACAGCCCACCGAGTCCGCGCCATATCCATTTTTTGAATAGGACCCTGAAATGAAAAACACTCTTGTATTCGTCGCCGCAAGCCTGCTCCTGTCCGGCGCCTACGCTCAAAGCCAATCGCAAGAGGCCGCGCCGCCGTTCGACAGCCGGCCGCAACTCGTGGCGGAATCGCTGAAGAACGTCAGGCCGCGCGGCGTTGTTGTGCAAATCACCGACGGCAGCACGGCCGAGGGCAGCGGCTCAGGCCTCATGAAGGTCGACAAGGCCGCACTGGCAGGACAGCATTTCGCGGATGCCCGAGAGGCGCGTCCCCACCAACTGCCGATGCAAGGAGGTACGCCGATATAACCCTTGGGCCGGACATCGGCACATGACTTTAGACGCGGTCATCGCAGGTGATCGCTTTTAACCCGGGGCTGTCAGAAGGCGGCCCCATTCTTCAAGCTCAGAAAAGGAAACTCATCATGAAACTCGTCTCAACCGCACTGCTGCTCGCTGCTCTGTCCTCTTCCGCCGCCACCTTCGCCCAATCCGGCGACATGGGCGGCATGAAGATGGGGGACAAGGGCATGCAGAACTGCATGGACATGAAGGGGATGAACGGCATGGACATGAAAGACATGGATGCCAAGAAGTGCCAGGACATGATGAAAGGCATGGATGCAAAAGGCACTTCCAAGTCCACCAAGGCCGCCAAGTCCACGGCCCATGAGGCCGACGCCGTGGTGAAGGAATTCGACCCGACCCAAGGCAAGGTCACCCTTGCGCACGGCCCCGTCAAAAGCCTGGGGTGGCCCGCAATGACCATGGCGTTTGGCGTCAAGGACAAGGCGCTGTTCGACAAGCTTCCCGTGGGCGCGAAGGTCCACGTTGGGTTCAAGAAAGAGGGTGAGGGCTATGTGGTGACCTCGGTCAAATAGCGGGATCAAGACATTGTGCGAACCGACGGCTATAGCGAACCGCCGACCGTCGGCGCTTGCCGCAGGCGCGTTCTTTCTGATCAACGGGGCGCGCCATCGGGAATCCTCGGCTGGCGCGGCACTCCAACCATCGTGATGGCAAGTCTGGCTGCACTACAGGCCGCGCGCATGACCTGCGGCCCAAGTGTCTCCTGCAATGTGGGCCATATGCGGCGTTGCCGCCCCGAGCAATCCTGCGTGCCCGATGTAATCGAGAGCCATGAAAGCCGCGCAAACCAGCAGAAGCGGCCCGACATTTGTGGTGGCCTTCAGGCTCGCGCCAGTTTTCCGCTCACGGCTGTCGTGGACGGCCGCAACAGCGCCTGCGCATACCTGTCGATGCCAAAGCTGAAAGTCCCGCGGAAGTTGATGTGCCCGAAGTGCACCGGTCCCATTCGGCGCAGGTACACGTCTTCCACGCCCATGCCGTCTCTGCGCAATCGCTCGACCACCTCGTTCATGCGGTGCGTGTTCCAGGCCAGCACGATGTTCGTCAGCAGGGCGTGCGAGCCGGAGATGGCCTTCATTTCATCGCGCCGGCGTCCGCGCTCGGGAGCGACCTTGCCGGTGTACACGGCGCGCTGCAGCTGATGCACGGATTCGCCGCGCGCGAGCAGCGTGTGGATCTCGCGGCGGAAGTCGGGAATCGTGAGGTAGTCGCACAGGAAGATGCTGCGCAGCAGGCGCCCCAGGTGGTCAGCGGCGCGGTGCGTCGGGTCGCCCTGGGCGGCGCTGCCGAGCAGGCGCAGCGCCAGCTCGGCGCCGATCTTGCCGATGCGGATCGACGCTACGATGCGCAGCAGTTCGTCCCATCCTTGATGGATCGCCTTGCGCGACAGGCGCTGGACCGTCGCGCGCTCGATGCTTTCGGGCACGTCGATGCCCGGAGGCAGGTACAGCTTGCGTTCGGCCAGATCGCGCAGCCGCGGGCATAGATCGAAGCCCAGCAGCTTGGCCACGGACATGGCCGGGTTCGTGTAGCCATGCGTGTCCACCGCGAGCAGGGACAGCCGGATGCGGTCTTCGCTGCGGTTGTGCAGCTCGACGCCTTCCACCGCCACCCCGGCTTGGCGCTCGTTCAGCACGATGGGCTGGTCGTAGACGATGCCCCAGCGATCCAGCACGTGGGTGTAGATGCCGGCGGCATAGGTGCGCCGGCGCGGATCGGTGCGTGCGCTCCACAGGTGGCGCGAGGCCTCCAGCGACATCATGTCGGCCGAGGCCTTGTCGCCGCCGCCCCAGTGCGCGGCCATGGGGATGCGGCCCTGAAACTCGACCACGCGTTCGTTGGCGCGGCGCAGCCGGCCGTGCGTCTCCAAGGCCCGCATGGCGACCGACACCCGGGCCGTCTCCAGACCCGGAATCATCGCCGCCACGCTCTTCGCATCGATGTCGGTGCCGTGCGCCAGCACCGCGGCGTACAGCGCCAGCAGCTCGGCCACGGTTTCAGCGCGGTGGCCCAGCAGGGCCTCGCTGTAGTTGCACAGGGCGTCGATTTCCAGCAGAAGGTCTGGAAACTGCACATCCCCGATCTTCTTGTAGATGAGATCCCGCAGGCGGCGCGGTTCGCCCTCGTCCGGCAAGGCCGTGACGGCCGGCAGGTGCAGCATGCCATCGGCGGCGCCGATCTCCAGCGCGCCATCCTCGCAGGCCTGTGCCACCGACGCCAGGCCGGCGCGCAGGGTGTCCAGCAAGGGCTCGAGCAGGTCGTCGACCCGTGCCGGCAGGCCCAGCAGCGCGAGGTAGTTCTCGCGGTCGCGCGCCCACTCACCGGCAGGGATGAGCATCTGGTCGCGCGCACGAAAGCTCAGGGAGTGATCGATCCAGACCCGCCCATTGCGCAGGCTCTTGCGCAACGACATCATGGTGCATGCGGCGAACGCATGGAGCCCGAAGCGCGGATCGACATCGTGCACCAGGTCGTGCCAGGCCGCGCCCACATCGGGCAGTGCGAAGCCAGCAGGCAGTTCGCCGGCCGTCTGCAGTTCACGCCAGGATTGGAGCTGCTCGTAACCCGGGTCGCCTTCGCGGCCACCGAACTCCAGATCCTTCAAGCCACCGAGGAACGCCTTGACGCGCGTGGGGTCGCTGGACAGGGCCTTTCTCACTTCGGACACGAAGCTTCGGGGCGCGGCATCGAGCATCTTGCTGAGCAGCAGGTCCGCTTCGGTGCACCTGGCTTGGAATGTCTTGGTCCGGTCGCGCAGGATTTCGCGGGCGAGCCGGGCCTGGTTGCGGGCAGCGTCGTTGGAGCGCTCGCGCGCCGCCTTCGCCTTTTGCGTCGCTTCGCGAAACAGCTGCTGGCTGCGCCTGGAGCCCTGGTGAATCGCCAGGTCGGTGAGCTCCAGCAGGCTCATGCGCAGGAAGCACACGAGCTCGATGGTCTGGCGTGCGTCCTTGAGTTCGCCGGTCTTCGCCGGGCGTCGCGCCTGGACCTGCTGCGCGTAGGCGCGTTGCTTGGGAAGTGCGACCGCGGCCAGCGCCCATGCGTGCACGCCGAGCGACTTGAGGTAGCGGATCTTTTCGAGGGCTTCGGCCAGGGTGCTGGGCCCATTGCGCTTGGAGGGCGTCTTGAGCCATTCGAGGTGCGTCGTCTCGCCGTCGCGCCGGAGGCTGTAGACGGAATCACGGCAGGACCGCAGAGCGGCCGGCGGGACCTCGGCGGCGATCGCACTGCGAAAATGGGCCTCGATCGATGCGAACGCGTTGCGTGCCCAATCCTTGATGCGGCGCTGGCCGGGGATTAGAACGCGACGGTCGTAGAGCCAGTGACAGGCGGCCCGCACGAGATCATCGGTGTGGGACGCCTCGGCGGCATGCAGCCCGAGCATCGCGGTCAGTTCCGTCTCCACAGGCGGATTCAGCTCCTTGAGGCCAAGGTATTCCTTCGCACAAAGCTGGTGTTCGTAGAGTGTCTGCCGGCGTGCATAGAGCGTGCGCAGGCTCGCGATCGTGACCGAGGGCGCTTGCAGCGTCTCGCACACGTAGCGCAACACGTTGCGCGGCAGCACCGAGAACCGGTCCATCGGCCGTCCGCAGGCGCGCAGGAAAAGCAGCTGAAGCGCGCCGGCGACCCGATTGGAGGATCGGAACCGTTCGCGGATCGCCAGCACATCAGCCTCGGTGAGCTGGAAGAACTGCGCGAGGTCGAAATCCGTCAGGCGGTTGGGCAGGTTTTCCAGGCCGACGAATCGATAGGCATAGGTGGACATGGCCGTTTTGTTCTTGAATGTCCGCCAACTCTACAGCGCCGCCCTCGGGCGAGCGGAATTGGACATGCGGCGCGTGGGCCGCCGGTCCGACAGGCCGCGCCAAATAAGGCTTCGCAGAGAAACCGTGTCAATCCGCACGAAAAGTACGATCACCCCGAATGCCAGTGCCGGCACGCTGCCGCTCAGCGTCAGGCCGATCACGAACAGTCCAACAAGGGCGACGCTCATGCCGATGATCTGTTGGGAGCTGGGCCTGTCGCCGAACATCAGCGCCGCAAACACCACTGTGAAGAGCGCTTGGCTCTGCACCACAAACGCGGTGAGTCCAGCGGGCATTCCAAATGCGATGCCGAAGAACTGCAGCAGGAACTGCCCAGTAAAGACGGTGAAGCCAATGAACACCACCGCTTTCCACGAGACCGCCGGCCGGGGCAGCCATAGCACCCCCGCGGCCGCCACCAGAAACCGGAGCGCGGTCAATTGAGGTGGCGTGAAGCTCTCTAACCCGATCTTGCTGACGACGAACGCTACGCCCCAGACCACGGCGACCAGAACGGCAAGAAGCATGTGGAATGGCCGCATTCGAGAATCTCCTTGTATTCGCGTAGCAACGGAACGGCTACTTGCATGACTTCAATACTTCGACGATACTTGGATCATGGAAGAAAATACAGTCGTCCGTTCCTTGGCCGCACTTGCGCAACCTGTGCGCCTTCGCGTGTTTCGCGCCTTGGTAGTCGCCGGCCCCGAGGGCATGACCCCCGGCACGCTCACGGAAGCCCTGGATGTGCCGGCAACGAGCCTGTCCTTTCACCTCAAGGAGCTCACGAATGCCGGCCTCGTTTCGCAGGAGCGGCAGGGGCGGCATCTCATCTATCGAGCGTCGTTCGATCAGATGAACGCGCTGCTCGCGTACCTCACCGAGAACTGCTGCCAAGGGCAGGCCTGTGCCACAGAGCAGGCCGATGCTTCGTGTGCCTGCTGACGCTCGCGCACTTCATCCATCATGAAACCAGAACTGGCGAGTGCAGCCGACCTGACCAAGATTCGATCGCTACTGCGCACTTGCGAGTTGCCTGAGATCGATCTTGATCTGGGACACATGGGTGATTTCCTGGTGCTTCGCGCCGGCGGCAGCCTGGTGGGCTGCGTCGGGCTCGAGCGCGCAGGTGATGCAGGCTTGCTGCGCTCCCTCGCAGTAGCGCATGAGCGCCGTAGCGCGGGCCTTGGCGATGTACTCATGCGCGCAATCGAAGCCCGAGCTGTTGCGGCGGGCGTCCACCGGCTCTTCCTGCTCACGACGACCGCCCCGAACTTCTTTGCTTCCCGGGGCTACCGCCCTTGCTCCAGGGTTGACGCGCCGGATGCGATCCGAGCGCTCACCGAGTTCACGAGCATCTGCCCGGCTTCGGCCGCCTGCATGTCCAGATCTCTTGACCGTTCGATTTCACGGCAAGAGCAGTTTCACCGCCCGTCAACGTCCACTTAGGAGAGCCATCATGAAGCGTTTCCACGTTCACCTGCATGTCGATGACCTGAGCAAGAGCATCGCGTTCTACTCCAACCTTTTCGCTGCGGAGCCGGCTCGCGTCGAGCTGGACTACGCCAAGTGGATGCTGGAGGACCCGCGGGTCAACTTCGCGATTTCCACGAGAGGCCACGGCACGGGAATCGATCACCTCGGCATTCAGGCCGAGGACGAAAACGAACTCGCCGAACTCAAACTCCGCGCCCAGTCGGCCGACCGCGCGCTGTTCGATGAGGGGGCCACGGTCTGCTGCTATGCCAAGAGCGAGAAGCACTGGGTTACCGACCCGCAGGGCGTGGCATGGGAGCACTACCGATCGATGGATGCCTCCAGGATCTTCGGCCAGGGCCGCGACCAGGTCAGCCAGCAGGTTCAAGGGCTGGCCTCGAAGGCGGCCGAACAGCTGGGTCTCTCGAAAAGCGCTTGCTGCGCCGGCCCGGTTGGCCCTAAGGCGGCCCCTGTGCTTGCCGCCCCGAACAAAGCCTGCTGCTGAAAGCCTCTCATGACCGACCGAAAACACAATGTCCTGTTCATCTGCACCGGCAACTCCGCCCGCTCGATCCTCGCCGAGGGCATCCTCGAGGAACTGGGCTCCGATCGCTTTGCCGCCTACTCGGCCGGCAGCCACCCCAAGGGTGCCGTGCATCCGTTGGCGCTGGCCACCTTGCGCCAGCTGCGGGTCCCGAAGGCGGTGCCCTCGGGGAGGTCGCGCTCCCACGCGAACTCGTCGATGTACTTGGCCGGCCACCGGAGGCCTTCGGCCAGT
>CAIQMJ010000738.1 GCA_903872875.1 uncultured Variovorax sp. | reverse complement strand
GGTAGAGCGCAACCTTGCCAAGGTTGAGGTCGAGAGTTCGAGACTCTTTTCCCGCTCCAGTTTTGAAAAAAGGAAGTCCATTGGCTTCCTTTTTTTTCGCCTGCATGTGCAGTCGCTGCCCGATTCGGACGGTTTCTTCGCCGCTGCTGCGCCCAATTCGCATCCTCCTTCTGCACGACATCGCGCCGGTTCGACAGTGGCGCCCATCCTGACCGACGTGGCGATGTCCGCCATGCGCGAGGCAGGCGATGGGAGAACTTACATGGTCACTTCGGTCATAGACACTGCGATAGGCTTCTTCAAAGGCATCGGCGACAAGATCGACCACACGGTGAACAGCAGCGAGCACAACTTCAAGAAAAAGCTGATCGAACAGCTCAAGGCGGCGGGTGTGGACCAGGCGACCCTCGACGCCATCAAGGATGTCGGAAACAACCCCCCCGATCAGAAGCTGACCGAGCGGCTTCAGGCGCTCATCGCCACGGGGGCCATTCCGTCAGCTGCGATCCCCATGATGCAGCAGCTCGCTGCGCAGGAGGGCGTGCCGACGACATCAATCGATCCTGCAAGGCTCGACGAACCGATGTCGCTCGAAGATGCCGCCAAGTACATCAAGCCGGAACAGATGCAAAAGCTGGGCCGGCAGGACGTTCTGGATGCCCTCGCGGAAGAGCAGAAGCAGGAGGACGCGGCGCGGCAGCAAGTCGCGGCCAATCCCCAGACGTTCACGCAGCGAAACTGAAGCGATCCAGATCACGCGGGTCGTGTTGCCTCGATGCCCCGCGGCATCGCCGGCTTTCGATGCCGTTCTGCGGCTTGGTGTCATCCGTTATCGATCGATTGTTTCGATCTCGTGAACACCACGGTTCCTTTATCTACGGGTTTTTACCTATGAACGGGCGCAAACTTCATCCCACAGAGCAGCCACCCAGTTGCTCTGGATGAACAGGGCACCGAGCGAGGTGGCCGCCCCCCACGGGACGGCGACCCACCCAAGACCGGTTCGACTCATCCAAACCGTATTGAAGGAACAGACATCATGAACACCTCGAAGATCATTGCCGCCGCCGCTTTCACCCTCCTTGCTGCCGCTGGCGCCCAAGCCGAAAGCTACCAGGGCGTGCTCACCATCGCCGGCCAGAACAGCCGTGCCGCAGTCGCGCAGCAAGCCGTCGTTGCCGCCCACAGCGCCAACCCCTACACCGACACCTACGGCCAAGGCGTGCAACCGGTGCTGGCCTCCTCGGTGGACCGTGCGGTGATCCGCAGCCAGGCCGTCGCCGCTGCCCACACCGCCGATCCGTATGCCGAAGGCGCTTCGTCCGGTGTGGCACCGATGCTCGCCAGCTCGATCGACCGCGCGACCGTCCGCGCCCAGGCTCGCGCCGCTGCCCGCGGCAACTTCGCCGCTCTCTGATCGAGCGACCAGTGAAGGCGCGCACCGCGCGCCTTTCACCGCCACCAGCCGGCCCCTGCGAAAGCACGGGCCGGCTTTTTCATGCGCCGCTGATCGGCTGACCTGCGACCGGATCGCGCCCGGTCTTTATGCTTTCTTTACGGCCGCTCCCACGGTCTCTTCCCCGTTTTTATGCCCCTCTGCCGAGACTCACTTTCGTGTCTCGAACAGAGGAGTGACGTATGGACATCGTATGGATCGCGGCGGTTGCCGCGTTGTGGGTGCTGGTTGCCGAGATGGTGGTCGGCCTGAACCGGCTGGCCCGGCCGAAGCGGCAGCCGCCATCGCAGCCGGGAGAACGCACGTGATCGGCCTCGAAGTCCTCTACGGATTCGGCGGCCTGATCGCCGTCATCCTGTTTGCCTATCTCGTCTTCGCGCTGATCTGCGCCGAGGAGTTCTAGGCATGACCACCTCCGCCTGGAGCCTGCTGGCCTTGCTGCTGGCCCTGCTCGTGATTCTTGGCTGGCCGCTCGGCCGCTTGATCGCGGCCCTGTGCGACGGCCGCCTGCCGCGCTGGATGCTGCGTGTCGAGGCGCCTCTGTACCGCCTCGCCGGCGTCGCCCCTGGCGCATCGATGCACTGGCGCACCTATGCGCTCGCGCTGCTGGCGTTCAACGCCATCGGCGCGCTGGCGCTCTACGGCCTGCAGCGCCTGCAGGCCGTGCTGCCGTTGAATCCGGCCGGCATGGCCGCCGTGTCGCCCGACTCGGCCTTCAACACCGCCGTGGCCTTCGTCACCAACACCGATTGGCAGGGCTATGCGGGCGAGGCGACCATGAGCTACCTCACGCAGATGCTCGGGCTCACGGTGCAGAACTTCTTCTCCGCCGCGACCGGCATCGCGGTGGCCTTTGCGCTGGCGCGCGGCTTCGCGGCACGCCGCACTGACGGGCAGGGCTTCGTCGGCAACTTCTGGACCGACGTCACGCGCATCACCGTCTGGCTGCTGGTGCCGCTGTCCTTCGTGCTGGCGATCTTCTTCGTCGGCCAGGGCGTGATCCAGAACTTCGACGCTTACAAGACCGTCACCACGGTCGAGGCCACGGCCTATCAGACGCCGAAGCTCGACGCCGCCGGCCAGCCGCTGAAGGACGCGGCCGGCGCACCGGCGATGGAAGACGTCAGCACGCCGACCCAGACACTCGCGATGGGCCCGGCCGCGTCGCAGGAGGCGATCAAGATGCTTGGCACCAACGGCGGCGGCTTCTTCAACGCCAACTCGGCGCATCCGTACGAGAACCCGACGGCGCTCGCCAACCTGGTGCAGATGCTCGCGATCCTGCTGATTCCGGTGGCGTTGTGTTTTGCCTTCGGACGCGTGGTCGGCGACCTGCGCCAGGGCTGGGCGGTGCTGGCCGCCATGACCGTGCTGTTTGTCGCGGCGGTGATCGTGGTGATCCCGGCCGAGCAGGCGGGCAACCCGCTGCTGCAGCCGCTGGGCGTCGACCAGGCCACGTCGGTGTTGCAGTCCGGCGGCAACATGGAAGGCAAGGAAACGCGTTTCGGCATCACCGCGTCGGCGCTGTTCGCGGCCGTCACCACTGCCGCATCCTGCGGCGCGGTGAATGCGATGCACGACTCATTCACGCCGCTGGGCGGCATGGTGCCGATCGTGCTGATGCAGCTCGGCGAAGTGGTGTTCGGCGGCGTCGGCAGCGGGCTCTACGGCATGCTGATCTTCGCGGTGCTCGCGGTGTTCATCGCGGGCCTGATGATCGGCCGCACGCCCGAGTACCTGGGCAAGAAGATCGAGGTGCACGAGATGAAGCTGACCTCGATCGCGATCCTCGTCACGCCGATCGTGGTGCTGCTGGGCACGGCCGTCGCCGTGAGCATGGGCCTGGGCAAGGCGGGCATCGCCAACCCGGGCGCGCATGGCTTCTCGGAGGTGCTCTATGCGCTGACCTCGGCCGGCAACAACAACGGCAGCGCCTTCGCGGGGCTCTCGGCCAACACGCCGTTCTACAACGGCCTGCTCGGCATCGCGATGTGGCTCGGCCGCTTCGCAATGATCGTGCCGGTGCTGGCCATCGCCGGCGCGCTGGCCGCGAAGAAGCGGTTGCCGGTCACCGCCGGCACCATGCCGACGCATGGGCCGCTGTTCGTGGTGCTGCTGGTCGGTACGGTGTTGCTGGTCGGGCTGCTGAACTACGTGCCTGCATTGGCGCTCGGGCCTGTGGTCGAGCATCTGATGCTGTGGAAATCATGAAGCGCGGTTCTGGTCGTCAGGGGCATTCGGGGCGGGCTCGTGCCGACGGCGTACTCCCCTCCGCGAATGTCCCCCGGCCTGCGGCCTCCGCACGCGCCCCGAACGGCAGACGCCCCATGGCCCCGAACGCAACCGCCAAACAAACCCAAACGCAGTCGAGCAACTGACATGCAAACGAAACCTTCCCTTTCCCTGTTCGACATGGCGCTCGTCAAACCTGCCCTGTGGGGCGCCTTCGCCAAGCTGAGCCCGCGCGTGCAGTGGCGCAACCCGGTGATGTTCATCGTCTACATCGGCAGCATCCTCACGACGCTGCTCTGGGTGCATGCGCTGAGCTACCCGGGCGACAGCGGCATGCCGCCGGCCTTCGTGCTCGCGGTGTCGGTCTGGCTCTGGTTCACCGTGCTGTTCGCCAACTTCGCCGAGGCGCTCGCCGAAGGCCGCAGCAAGGCGCAGGCGGCGTCGCTGCGCGGGCTGCGCAAGGACACCTGGGCAAAGAAGCTCAAGGAGCCGTTCCATGGCGCGGCCTTCCTGCCGGAGCAGGCGCCCAACCTGCGAAAGGGCGACGTCGTCCTCGTCGAGACCGGCGACGTCATCCCGCTCGACGGTGAAGTCATCGAAGGCGTTGCATCGGTCGACGAGAGCGCCATCACCGGCGAATCGGCGCCCGTGGTGCGCGAGTCCGGCGGCGACTTCTCGGCCGTCACCGGCGGCACGCGCGTGCTGTCGGACTGGCTGGTGGTGCGCATCAGCGTGAACCCCGGCGAGTCCTTCCTCGACCGCATGATCGGCATGGTCGAAGCGGCCAAGCGCCAGAAGACGCCCAACGAAGTGGCGCTGACGATCCTGCTGGTCGCGCTGACCCTGGTGTTCCTGATGGTCACCGTCACGCTGCTGCCGTTCTCGGTGTTCAGCGTCGGCGCGATGGGCACGGGCACGGTGGTGTCGCTGACCGCGCTGGTCGCGCTGCTGGTGTGCCTGATCCCGACCACCATCGGCGGCCTGCTGTCGGCCGTCGGCGTCGCCGGCATGAGCCGGATGATGCAGGCCAACGTGATCGCGACCTCGGGCCGTGCGGTCGAGGCCGCCGGCGACGTCGACGTGCTGCTGCTCGACAAGACCGGCACCATCACGCACGGCAACCGCCAGGCGTCCGCCTTCCTGCCCGGCCCGGGCATCGGCGCCGACCGGCTGGCGCGCGCCGCGGTGCTTGCGTCGCTCGCCGACGAGACGCCCGAGGGCCGCAGCATCGTCGAACTGGCGCGCCGGCAGGGCGTGTCCGACGCCGGCGTGGCCGATGCGCGCTTCGTGGCCTTCACTGCGCAGACCCGCATGAGCGGCGCCGACCTGCCGCCCGCGCCGAACAGCCTCGACGCCGACTTGGTGCTGCTGCGCAAGGGCGCCGTGGGTGCCGTGCGCAAGCACGTCGAGGCACTCGGCGGCCAGATGGCGCCCGAGGTGCTGCGTGCCGCCGACGAGGTGTCGCGCCGCGGCAGCACGCCGCTGGCCGTTTCGGAAGGCAGCCGCGTGCTCGGCATCGTCGAGCTCAAGGACATCGTCAAGACCGGCATCAAGCACCGCTTCGCCGAGTTGCGCGCGATGGGCATCAAGACCGTGATGATCACCGGCGACAACAGGCTCACCGCCGCGGCCATCGCGGCCGAGGCGGGCGTCGACGACTTCCTCGCCGAGGCCACGCCCGAGGACAAGCTCGCGCTGATCCGCCAGTACCAGGCCGAAGGCCGGCTGGTCGCGATGACCGGCGACGGCACCAATGACGCGCCCGCGCTGGCACAGGCCGATGTCGCGGTGGCGATGGGCAGCGGCACGCAGGCCGCGAAGGAGGCCGGCAACATGGTCGACCTCGACTCCAACCCGACCAAGCTGCTCGAGGTGGTGGAAACCGGCAAGGCGCTGCTGATGACGCGCGGCTCGCTCACCACCTTCTCGATCGCGAACGACGTGGCGAAGTATTTCGCGATCATTCCGGCGATCTTCGTGAGCACCTATCCGCAGCTCGGCGCGCTCAACGTGATGCGGCTCGCGAGCCCGTCGTCGGCCATCCTGTCGGCGGTGATCTTCAACGCGCTGGTCATCGTGTTCCTGATCCCGCTGGCACTCAAGGGCGTGCGCTACCGGCCGGTCGGCGCCGCCGCCCTGCTGCGCCGCAACCTGGCGATCTACGGCCTCGGCGGCCTGGTGGTTCCGTTCATCGGCATCAAGCTGATCGACTGGCTGCTGGTCGCCGTGCACCTCGTCTGAGGCCATCAAGGACATCGACATCATCATGAAAACCATTCTTCGTCCCGCGCTCGTGCTCTTCGTGCTGCTGAGCGCGCTCACCGGCCTGATCTATCCGCTGGCCGTCACCGGAGCCGCGAAAGCGGTGTTCCCCGAGCAGGCGGCCGGCAGCCTGGTCGAACGCGACGGCAAGCCCGTCGGTTCGCGGCTGATCGGCCAGAACTTCTCGGACCCGAAGCACTTCTGGGGCCGGCCGTCCGCCACGGCGCCGATGGCCTACAACGCATCGGCCTCGGGCGGCTCGAACCTCGGGCCGCTGAACCCGGCGCTGGTCGATGCGGTCAAGGCGCGCGTCGAGGCGCTGCGGGCGGCCGATCCCGGCAATACCCAGCCGGTGCCCGTCGACCTCGTGACCGCGTCCGCCAGCGGACTCGACCCCGACATCAGCCCGGCCGCCGCGCGCTACCAGGCGGCCCGCGTGGCCCGCGCGCGCGGCCTGCCGGACGCGCAGGTCGCAGCGCTGATCGAACGCCATACCGACGCGCCGCTCTGGGGCCTGCTGGGCGAGCCGCGCGTCAACGTGTTGGCCCTGAACCTCGCACTCGATACCCAACGTTGAGGAGTCGCCATGGCCTATGCCGCCTATCGCGAACATCCCGGCGTGGCCCGTGCGCGCCATGCCGTGCCCTTCCATGTGCTCGACGTCACCGTCGCCTGCACCGACGCGCACCGCGTGCGCCGTGCGGCGGCGCGCTGCGCCGATGTCGGCGTCCTGCGCTGCGAGCCGCTGCTGCATGAGCGCCATTCGCAGGAAAGCGACGTGCTGCGCGTGCGGCTCACCGTCCGGCTGCCGCTGGCCAGCTATGCACCGCTGTTGCATGCGTTGATCGAGGCCGTGCCCGCGGGCGAGATCGGGCGCCTGGTGAGCTGGCGCGACCACCTGCTGCGCCACGACGCGCATCCGGTCACACGTCCGATGCGCTAACCTGCCGGCCGCATGTCCGACCCGCATCGCCCCGACCCCGACGCACTGCTCGCGCAGATGCGCAGCGATGAAGTCCGCGCCCGCCGCGGGCGGCTGCGCATCTACTTCGGCGCCAGCGCCGGCGTCGGCAAGACCTGGGCGATGCTCAGCGCCGCGCAGCGCGAGCGGGCGGCCGGGCGCGACGTGCTGATCGGCGTGGTCGAGACGCACGGCCGCAGCGAGACCGCGGCGCTCCTGCACGGCCTGGCGAGCCTGCCGCCGCGCGAGGTCGCCTACCGCGGCCGCACGCTGGCCGAGTTCGACCTCGATGCCGCGCTGGCCCGCCAGCCCGCCGTGCTGCTGGTCGACGAGCTTGCGCATTCCAATGCGCCGGGATCGCGCCACGCCAAGCGCTGGCAGGACGTGCAGGAGCTGCTGGCGGCTGGCATCGATGTCTGGTCGGCGCTCAACGTGCAGCATCTGGAAAGCCTCAACGGCACGGTCGGCGCGATCACCGGCGTGCGGGTGCACGAGACGGTGCCCGACACCGTGCTCGACGAGGCCGACGAGGTGGTGCTGGTCGACGTCACGCCTGATGAGCTCACCGCGCGGCTGGCGGCCGGCAAGGTGTACCTGCCGCAGCAGGCCGAGCGCGCGGCGCAGAACTTCTTCCGCAAGGGCAACCTGATCGCGCTGCGCGAGATCGCGTTGCGCCGCACCGCCGAGCATGTGGAGGACGATGTCCGTGGCTGGCGCATCGAGCAGTCCGGCGTCGTGCCTGAAGCAGGACGAGCCGGACGTGCAGCAGGAGCCGGCCTGCAGGCCTGGAACACCTCGGGCGCGATCCTCGCGTGCGTCGGGCCGGGCGAGGGCGCGGCACAGACCGTGCGCAGCGCCGCAAGGCTGGCCGGCCAGCTCAACGTGCAGTGGCATGCCGCGTATGTCGAGACGCCGCGCCTGCAGCAACTGCCCGCGGCCGAACGCGACCGCATCCTGGCCGTGCTGAAGCTCGCGGAAGAACTCGGTGCGGCCACCGCCGTGCTGACCGGCGACGACGTGGCGCGCGCGCTGGCGGCACAGGCGCGGCGGCTGAACTGCGCGATGCTGGCCGTGGGTCGCGCCACGCCCGCCGAAGGCTGGC
>CAIQMJ010000737.1 GCA_903872875.1 uncultured Variovorax sp. | reverse complement strand
CCAATTGCGCAAACAGGCTGAAGAGCTCCGCAATCATGAGCGTGCCGGTGTCATCGAGGAGCTGCGCAAGAAGATCGCTGAATACGGATTAAGCGCTGCTGACCTTAAACTCAACGTACGTGGCCCTTCCGGCAAACGTGCAGCAAGTGCGCCGACGGCCAAGGCAGAGGCTAAATACCGCAGCCCGACCGGTGAAACGTGGTCTGGTGGACGTGGTCGCAAACCTCGTTGGATTACAGAAGCGCTTGCCGCAGGAAAGTCTTTGACCGACTTTGAAATCAAGTGATCCGCTTGCGTCTGGAAAACCCCATGAAAAAGCCCGCCGAGCGGGCTTTTTCATGGGAGAGAATTTGGTCAGGTGGCGATCAGTTGATCATGACCAGTTTCCCCTTGACGCCACGTGAGCCCATGTGGGCATAAGCCGCTTTCAACTCGCTCATCGGCATCGTACTGTCGATCACAGGCTTGATCTTTCCCTGTGCATACCATGTGACCAATTCGGCCATCATCGCCGCATTGGCCTTGGGTTCTCTCCGTGCAAAATCGCCCCAGAATACACCCACCAAAGACGCTCCTTTTAGCAGTGTCAGATTCAATGGGAGCGATGGAATGGGGCCAGCTGCAAATCCAACCACGAGATAGCGCCCGCGCCAGCCGATTGAACGGAACGCCGGCTCTGCAAACTCCCCGCCGACCGGGTCGTAGATCACGTCCGGGCCCTTGCCGCCGGTTGCGACCTTGATGGCGTCGCGAAATCCTCCAGACAGCGCGTGTGTTGTGTAGTTGATCGTCTCATCGGCGCCGATCGATCGGCAGAGTTCGCATTTCTCGTCCGTAGACGCCGCTGCGACGACCCTGGCGCCTGCGGCCTTCGCAATCTGGATCGCGGCGGTGCCGACGCCGCCGGCCGCGCCCAGGACCAGCACCGTCTCTCCAGCTTTCAGTTGCGCGCGGTCCATCAAGGCGTGCCACGACGTCGCGTAGATCATGATGAAAGCAGCTGCGTCCACGTGGCTGAATCCATCGGGCAACGGTATGCACAGCGCGGCGGGCGCCAGCGTGTGCGTTGCAAAACCGCCAGTACCGGAAAGACAGGCAACACTCTGACCGACGCGCAGATCCTTGACCCCTTCGCCTACCGTCTGGACGATGCCCGCGTACTCCGAGCCGGGTACGAAAGGGAGTGCCGGCTTCATCTGATACTTGTTTTGCACGATCAGCAGATCCGGAAAATTCAGACTCGCAGCCTTGATCTCGATCAGCACTTCTCCAGGGCCGGGTTGAGGTGTGGGCAACTCTTTCCAGATCAGCGCATCAACGCCGGTCGGGGTTTCGCAAAGCCAAGCATGCATGCCAGTGTCTCCTTCGGGTGCGGTAGGGGTCGGTGAATGCGGGCATGATAGGTGGCACGTCAGAGTGCCCTTGTCCCTGCGGTGACCGCTGCAACCTACAATTCTGCGCACTTCAAGATATCCATGAAGATACTCATTTCCAACGACGATGGCTTCCAGGCTCCGGGCATCGTTGCCCTTTACGACGCACTCAAAGATCTTCCAGATGTCGAGGTCGAAGTGGTTGCTCCGGAGCACAACAACAGTGCCAAGTCCAACGCGCTGACGCTTGCGGCGCCGCTCTACGTGCATCTGGCGCACAACGGTTTTCGCTATGTCACTGGCACTCCTGCCGATTGTGTTCACATCGCACTGAAGGGCCTTCTGGGCTACCGGCCCGATCTGGTTGTTTCCGGCATCAACAACGGCGCCAATATGGGCGACGACACGATCTATTCCGGTACCGTCGGCGCCGCCATGGAGGCCTATCTGTTCGGTATTCCGGCGATCGCTTTTTCTCAGATCGAAAAGGGGTGGGCACACGTCGATGCCGCTGGTCAGGTGGCACGGCGGTTGGTAGAGCAGGTTCGTCGCGAGCGAATGCTTGAAGGGGCGCCCTGGCTCCTCAACGTCAATGTGCCCAACAGGCCGTTCGACGAGCTCAAACCCGTCAGGGTCTGCCGGCTTGGGCGGCGCCACGCAGCGGAGAAGGTCATTACCCAGGACAGTCCACGCGGTGAAACGATGTATTGGATCGCTGGCGCCGGCGGCGCCAAGGACAGCGGCGAGGGAACGGATTTTCACGCGACGGCGGCCGGCCATGTGTCTCTGACACCGTTGCAGATTGACTTGACAGACCATGCCAACCTCGTTCATTGGCGCGACTCGGTGGCGCGATTGGCGGGATGATCATGATCTTGCGTTTGCCCCCAGTGATGCCGGTGCCGCCGTGTGCGGATGCTGCAAGGATCTGATGGTTACGCAGCGCCCCGGCTTTCCGATACGACTCACCCCCACGGCGTCCGCCGCGACACGCGGTCGGATGCCTGCGGTACCTGCAAGGCCGACGATGCCAACGGTTCCGTCGATGGCGTCTGACGCGATTCGTAACCGCATGGTCCAGCGTCTCGCAGGGCAAGGTATCGGCGATGTGCGTGTCTTGCGCGCGATGATGGCAGTCGAGCGCCATCTCTTCGTCGATAGCGCGCTTGTGAACCAGGCCTATGAAGACACCAGCCTGCCGATCGGTTTTGGGCAGACCATTTCCAAACCGAATGTGGTCGCACGAATGATCGAATTGCTGCTGGGCGCGTCCGCGCTCGCAGGGCAGCCCGACGCAAGACTGGGTCGCATACTCGAGGTCGGCACGGGGTGCGGCTACCAGGCGACAGTGCTGAGCCATGTGGCCAGCGAGGTCTATAGCATCGAGCGCCTGCGCGGCTTGCACGAGCGCGCTCGTACCAACATACGTCCGCTGCGCCTGGCGACTGTCCATCTGCTGTTTGGTGATGGCATGGTGGGCTACGCCAAGGGGGGGCCGTATGCGGGCATCATTGCGGCAGCAGGCGGGGACGCGGTGCCGCAGGCGTGGATTGATCAGCTCGCCGTTGGCGGCCGGATCGTCGCGCCGATGCAGTCCACAGGTGGTGGACAAGTGTTGGTTGTGATCGACAAGACGCCGGCCGGCGTGCAGCGCCGTGTCTTGGAGGCCGTTCATTTTGTCCCCCTAAAATCAGGAATTGCTTGAAGGAAGAATACATGCAGGGTTTTGGCAATCGGGGCTGGCTCGCTGGCGTAACGCTGGTTTCTGTCCTGGCGCTGGCGGCTTGTACGGCACCGCCGCGCGTTCCGGCACCAGTCGAGGATCGTGCGTCCACGACCATGACGCCATCCGCAGCAGCGGTGCCACCGATCACCACCGACGCTTCCGGCAAGCCGCTGCCGGGGATCGAGAACTATGGGAAGCCGGGTTACTACGCCGTACGCCCAGGCGACACGCTGCGGCGTATTGGAGCCGAGACCGGTCAGAGTTGGCAGAACATCGTTCGCTGGAACAATCTCGAGAACCCGGACCGCATCGAGGTGGGGCAGGTGCTGCGCGTGATTCCTCCATCGGCTACGGCGGACCCGTCAGGCGCCGTGACACGGCCTGTGCTGCCGCCCGCCGTCGTATTGCCTGGCGGTAACGGATCGACGGCGTCGGCTCCTGTCCCTTCGGCACCTGCCAAGGCGCCAGTGGCGACCGGTGGGGATGAGGATGTTGGCTGGATCTGGCCTGCCAGTGGTTCGCTGATTGCCGGCTTCGACGAAGCGAAGAACAAGGGGCTGGACATTGGCGGCAAAGCCGGCGATGCAGTGCTTGCTGCGGCCGATGGTCGCGTGGTTTATGCGGGTGCCGGCTTGCGCGGTTACGGCAATCTGATCATCCTGAAGCACAACAACACGTACTTGACCGCCTATGCGCACAATCAAGCGCTGCTGGTGAAGGAAGATCAGTCGGTGCAGCGTGGCCAGAAGATCGCCGAGATGGGAAACAGCGATGCGGATCGCGTCAAGCTTCACTTCGAGATCCGGCGGCAGGGTAAGCCGGTCGACCCTTCACGCTATCTGCCGACCCGATGAGCGTGCGATCCGTCGCCGGGCCGCGCTGGTCAGGCCGGCGGGCCTGAGACAATCGCCGCATGACGGATACGACAGAAAAAAAAGGGGTGACCCCCGCGAGCGATGAATGGCTGAACGTCGAGTCGCTCGACCTGGACGCCCAGGGCGTTGCGCACAAGGCGGACGGCATGGTCGTCTTCATCGAGGGTGCACTGCCATTCGAGGAAGTGCAGCTCAACGTTCATCGCAAGAAGAACAACTGGGCGCAGGGCACGGTGACCGCCATCCGGCGCGAATCGTCGCAGCGCGTGCGTCCTGGTTGTCCGCATTTCGGGTTGCATACGGGTGCTTGTGGCGGATGCAAAATGCAGCACCTCGATGCGTCGGCGCAGGTTGCGGTCAAGCAGCGCGCGTTGGAGGACAACCTGTGGCACCTTGGCAAGGTTCGTGCTGAGACCATCTTGCGCCCGTTGGCGGGGCCTTCCTGGCACTACCGTTACCGTGCCCGACTTTCGGTACGCCATGTGGTGAAGAAGGGCGCGGTGCTCATCGGCTTTCACGAGCGCAAGAGCCGATATCTTGCGGACATGACGGTGTGCCCCGTGCTCCCTGCGAGGATCAGCGACATGCTCATACCGCTGCGCGAACTCATTGCATCGCTGGACGCTCGCGATACATGTCCTCAAATTGAACTCGCTTGTGGCGATGCACCGGGCAGCACAGAGCTTGGGACGATTGCGCTCGTGCTGCGCCATCTGGTACCTTTATCGAACAGTGATGCCGACCGGTTGCGTGCCTTTGCGTCTGTGCATGCCGGCGTGCAATGGTGGCTGCAGGCCAAGGGGCCAGAGACCGTGAAGTTGCTTGATGAGGGCGCCATGCAACTGTCTTACGAGCTGCCCGAGTTCGGCATCACGATGCCGTTCAAACCGACGGACTTTACGCAAGTCAATCCGCATATCAATCGCGCGCTGGTCGGTCGGGCGCTGCGCTTGCTCGACGTGGGTTCTCAAGAGCGCGTGATCGACTGGTTCTGTGGCTTGGGTAATTTCACGTTGCCTCTGGCAACGCGCGCGCGCGAGGTGCTTGGCATCGAGGGCAGCGATACGCTGGTGGCGCGCGCAGGCGAGAACTTCCGCCGCAATCAGCCTGCGACGTCATCGCGCGGCGCGTTGTCGAACGCCAGCTTCGTCGCTCGCAACCTGTTCGATATGACGCCAGCCATGCTGGTGGCGGATGGCGCGGCAGACAAATGGCTTGTCGATCCGCCGCGTGAAGGTGCGTTCGCCCTGGCGAAGGCACTCGCCGATATCCATCAACACACCGAGCCGCACGAAGGCGGCTGGACGCCGCCGGAGCGCATCGTCTATGTCAGCTGCAATCCGTCGACGCTGGCACGTGATGCCGGGTTGCTGGTGCATCAGGCTGGCTATCGCTGCACGTTCGCGGGGGTGGTCAACATGTTCCCGCATACGGCGCATGTCGAATCGATCGCGGTTTTCGATCGCACGTAAAAAAGGCCCAAAGGGCCTCTTTTTACGGTTCTAACTGGAGTCCGAAGCGCCGATCAATCCCGCTCGCCACCCATGATGCCCAGCAGTGCAAGCAGGCTCTGGAACACATTGAATAGATCGAGGTAGAGCGCCAGCGTTGCGCTGATGTAGTTCGTCTCACCGCCGTCAATGATCTGCTTCAGGTCATAAAGCATGTAGGCAGAGAAAATACCAATGGCTGCCACGGAGATGGCCAACATGCCAGCACTGGAGCCGACAAATATGTTGATGATGGCGCCAACCATCAAGACCATCGCGCCAACGAACAACCATTTGCTCATGCCGGACAGATCGCGCTTGATCACAGTGGCAAGCGACGCCATGACGAAGAAAACACCGGCGGTGCCGCCGAACGCAGTCATGATCAACTCGGAGCCATTCTTGAAGCCGAGCACCATCGCGATCAACCGCGAACGCATCAGGCCCATGAAGAAGGTGAAGCCGAGCAGCACAGGAATGCCGGTTGCGGAGTTCTTGGTCTTCTCGATGGCGAACATGAAGCCGAACGCACCGCCCATGAAGACGATCAGGCCAAGGCCGCCCGAGAGCGAGCGCGTGATGCCGGTTGACACGCCCAGCCAAGCGCCGAGCACGGTAGGAATCAGGCTCAGCGCAAGGAGCCAGTAGGTGTTGCGCAGGACGCGCTGGCGCTCCGCCTGCGGCAGCGTCTGGCCGTAGCCGACGGATGTGTCGAGGGTAGTGACGCGGTCGTTCATTGCTGAAACTCCTGGGGTTGACTGCAACACTGCAGATTGAAGCATTCTAGGACGCGGCTTCACGGTTGGTCACAAAAGCTCGCCGTCTGTGTGCCTACAGCATGTGTGGGCTCTGTGCGCGCCGGGCGGTATGCTCGACGGTTCATCAAATCAACCTGACCATGAAGATCAAATCCTTCCTCGAACTTGCAGACGTCAAGGCCATCGCGGCAGCAGCGGAAGCAGAGGCGCTCAAAAATAGCTGGGCCGTGACGATCGCCATCGCCGACGACGCTGGGCATCTGCTGTGGCTTCAGCGATTGGACGGAGCGGCGGCACTGTCGTCCCACATCGCCCCTGCCAAGGCGCATACGGCGGCCATCGGGCGGCGTGAGAGCAAGGTCTATGAAGACATCATCAATGGCGGACGAACCGCTTTCCTCACTGCGCCCCTTGCTGAGGGTATGCTCGAAGGCGGAGTGCCGATCGTGAAAGACGGATATGTGATCGGCGCTGTGGGTGTGAGCGGCGTGAAGTCCAACGAGGACGCGCAGATCGCCAAGGCAGGCATCGCAGCCATTGGCCTCTGACATAGGCGTATCAAGTGAAGCGCCGACCACGGGGTCGGCGTTTTTTTCGAGCGATCAGCGTGAAAAAAAGCTTGGCTAGTCGGCGAACCGTTGGCTAGCAAAAAACGACCCTTCGGAGAATGATCTCCTTGAGTCGCCCCACGATGAAACTTGCGCGGTGGCTGAGATCCCCTATTTCGTCAGGATCAACTTGCCGAGTTTGGTGGCCTGAAGCCGATAGAGTGAGCCGTTGTGAAGGATAGCGACGGTCTTGCTGCCTCGCAGCAGGTCTGCGCTCTCCAGCAGATGCGCGGGACGCGTACTACTTTGTGTCGAGGCCTGACCGCCGCCGGAATGGTCGAGCGACGGGTGGTTCAGCACCAAGGTGGCGGAGGGATTGCGTTGCATCTGGAGTTCCTTTCTCGAAACGGTGAGCGAATGATAATGATTCGCAATTAAAAGTCAATCGTCGAGATCAATTTTTTGCGAGCCATCGCTGCTCATTTCGAATCGGGTTCGGTGATGAATCCGATCTTGCGTACGCCTGCCTCGCGTGCGGCCGACATGGCTTGCGCCACACGCTCGTAGCGCACGGCCTTGTCGCCGCGGATGTGCAGTTCGGGCTGCGGGTCCTTCGCTGCCTCGGCTGCCAGTAGCGGCTTGAGCGCCGTGTCGTCGATCTTGTTATCGTTCCAGTAATAGCTGCCATCTGCGGCCACCGTGAACAGGATGTTCTGCGGCTTGGTCACCTCGGGCTGGCTGGTTGCCTGAGGCAGGTCGATGTTCACGGCATGCTTCATTACCGGCACGGTGATGATGAAGATGATGAGAAGCACCAGCATGACGTCGACCAGCGGCGTCATGTTGATCTCGTTCATCACCTCATCAGGCTCGTCTTGTGTTCCGAATGCCATGGTGTTCAGCCCTTCTTGAGCGGCACGACGATCGGTGTTTCACTGCCGCTCTGAACGCGGGCGCCAGTGACGAAGTAAGCATGCAGATCGTGAGCGAAGCTGTTGAGCTTGTTCAGCACGAACTTGTTGCCGCGTACGAGGGCGTTGTAGCCCAGCACAGCGGGAATCGCGACCGCCAGACCCAGCGCCGTCATGATCAGTGCTTCCCCGATGGGGCCGGCTACCTTGTCGATGGTGGCCTGGCCGACCGTGCTGATGCTCATCAGCGCGTGATAGATACCCCACACCGTGCCGAACAAACCGATGAATGGCGCGGTCGACCCGACCGAGGCGAGGACAGCAAGGCCATTCTGCAGGCGCGCGGTGAATTCGTCGATGCCGTTGCGCAGTGCGCGCGTGATCCAGTCGCTCACATCCAGCGAATCATGCAGGTGTGCCTTGGTGTTGCGATGGTGAGCAGCCGCCTCCCTGCCCTCGAGCGCCAAGCCGCGGAATGGATTGGTCTCGTCCTTGCCCAACTTGTTGAGTGCGGTCGCAAAGTCTTCGCTGTGCCAGAAATCCTGCGAGTGCCGTGCAAGGCGCTTGTATTTGATGACGTCAAGCGCCTTGATGAAGATGACGATCCATGACGCGAGCGACATGCCGACCAGAATCACGGCGACTGCCTTGGTGACGAAGTCGCCCTGACTCCATACATTCATCAGGCCAAAGTGGGAATCCATAAATGCTCCAGAAAAATTATTTCAGTTCGAAATTGAACGGTGCCTCGTAGGTCATCGTTTGGGGAACGCCATTGACTTTGCCCGGTAGAAATCGGCATCTCATGGTTGCTTCCTTCGCGGCGTCGTCGAGTCGCGCATAGCCACTTGATTGTTTGATGGACACCTGTTTGGGAGCGCCATCAGCGCCGACAACGACATTGAGGAGCGCCTTGCCTTGTTCGCCGAGCCGTCGACTCATAGCTGGATAAGCCGGTCTGCAGGACTGCGCATAGTCCGCATCACTCGACGGAAGCTGCACGCTGGGGGGCGCTGGTGGTGCAGGCGGCGGAGCAGGAGGGGCTGGCGGAGCCGGCGGTGCAGGCGGAGCCAGCGGTGGCGCAGGCGGCTGTGGTTCAAGCACGCCGGTCGGCGCATTCGGCGCTGGTGCTGGCGTACGGATGGCCATCGGCCGCGGAGGCGGCGGCGTCCTGATTTCCTTGGGCCGCGGCGCGGGCGGCGGTGGGGGAGGAGGAGGCGGCTCCTTTGGTTTGGGCGGTTCGACGAACTCGCTCAGTATCTCGACGGGAACAATGACTTCGGCCGCTTTTCGGATCAGGCCGCTTTGCAGTGCCCACAGAGCCCCTACGTGAAAAAGAACCACACCGCCCGCAATGAGGGCATTGCGGGATAACCCCAGTGCGTAACTGGGAGGCGAAGAGAAGCGCTCAGACACGGTCCACCATTCGGGATATGGGTGCGCCGAACGCACCCCGATTCAGCACAAACCGCTGCTTATTTGCGAAAGATCCACCAGACGGACCCGGCGACGAAGATCAGGCTGCCAGCGAGCGCTGAGAAGAGTTCCATGCGCTGCTTTCCTGGATGGAAGTGGCAAGCTGGACAGTCCTTGCGTCGTCGCGGTGGAGTGCAGCGACAGGATGGGACGCACTGCATTGCGCAACGACCTCGCGTGCGCAACCTTCGCATCGGCCACATTGAGTGGCCACGCCAAGCTCGAATTGCACCTCGTCAAATGTCATGCCGGCACGCGCATGACGCACTATCTCCCGGTCCGACACCCGACGGCAAACGCAAACGATCATAGGAGTGAAGGCGCTGTGGCTGGCTGTTTGAAGAAGCCTCATTATAAATACGAATTTGTCGCATTTGCAATCGCTATCGACTCGCTACCTCGCCATCGACCCCTAGGAGTCTGGGCGGCAGAAGCCGACTGACCGACTGACTTTTTCTCGAAGGTTGATGTAAGTTTGCGGCCATGGCCGCGAACTACCTTCCCTACGAGCCGCAGCAGATGATGCTGCT
>CAIQMJ010000736.1 GCA_903872875.1 uncultured Variovorax sp. | reverse complement strand
GGTCTGGATGCCCGCAAAGTACGCCTCCTTCATGGCTGCGATCCGCTGCTTGGCGGTCGTCGCATCGGCAAGTTGCTTGGCATAGCCTTCACGAGCGGATTTGTCGTACGCCTGAGAGTTCACAATCCGCTTCTCCATTTGCCAGATGCCGCTCTCAATGGACCTCTTCTCCTCAGCGGTGCGGCCCTCCAGCGGCTCGGCCTTCAACTCGTTCAGTTCCTGGATCTGTTGCGCCAGCCGACTCGCACTGGTATCCGTCTCTGATTGATAGGACTGAGCGGACCTGTAGGCTATCTCTGCTTTTTCCTCTTCACTGAGGAACCGGTCGGCCATGTACTTGGCCTTGCCTTCGATGTCCTCGCGGACGGACTGTTTGAGTGCATCGGTCACGTCGGGGCCGATGACTCCACGGCAGCTGTACTCGACGATGGTGTCGCCGGCATCGCTCTTGCTGTCGCTCCATTTCGTCTTGTCGCAGAAGTTGCGAAAGCCCAGTACCTCCCCAATGGTGAAGTTCTTGTTCTCCGATGGGTTTTGCTTCACCGTCTCGACGCTCTTGCTGGTGCATCCGGCAACAGCCATGAGCACAGTCAAATAGAAAAGTATTGCTTTCTTCATGATGATGTTGTTCGGTCTTCACGCCCACTGGGCGAGAAGTGCCGACGTTGTCTTTGATAGATGTGAATGACTTCGAGATCAAGGCAGACCGTTTCATGGAAGCTGAACGGCCTCATGCGTAAAGCCGATGTCCCGCGCACGCTTCGCGCCATGCGACATGACCACCCTTCGAGCTGCTGCTCTCGCGCGCGATTTAGTTATCCAATAGATCTCCGGCCTTGCTGCCGCCAGCGGGCGCACCGGCATTTCCCAACGCGCCGGATCGTGCAATCAGCTGGGGCACCTGGTTGATCGTGTAGACGATGTAGAGGTAGCCAAAGGCGAAGGCAAAGAACTTATTCGGTCGCAGATCGATCTTGTATTCGCTGAGCAAGACCCGATCCAAGCCTTCGACAAAGGGCTTGACGATCTTGAAGAACTGATAGATGGGGATCGCGATGAGCAGTGCGATGAAGATGAGCCCTGCAACGCCGACCACAGCTTCGTTCTCGATGACTTCGGTGATGGCTGTGATCCGTTGGCTCCAAGCCCACATGGCGGCAAGGATGACGATGTCCAAGATCTTGATGGACTTGGCCGGCACGACTTCATTGAGCTTGTCGAGATTGATCGCCATCCAGATAAATGGATAGACGCCAAGCGTGGCGATTGTCAGCAGGACGAAATTGAGCATGCTGACGTTGGGTTCGGTGATGATTTTCGGTTTCATGAGGGTTCTGTTTGATGAGATGCGTACGGATTCAGGTCTGGTTTTAATGATGTGTTTAATGCTCCTTTTGGAACGTGATGAACGATCGGATTCCCAGAAGGCTTCCGATCGATCATGGTTTTTTGCGGGTTGTTTTTGGATGTTAATAGGTTTCAAACGCCGTGGATACAAACGCCTCCACTTCGCAGCATCGAGCGCATGCCTCGTACTGCTTCTTCCCGCCTGTCCCTGCGGCAGGTCTTCGCCCGCAACATCCGCCTGGTGCGCTTGCATGCCGGTATGTCCCAGGAGCGCATGGCCGCCGAAGCCGGGCTGGATCGCGCCTTTGTCGGCACGCTCGAACGCGGCACCCGAAACATCTCGATCGACAACATCGAGCTGATCGCCAAAGCGATCGGCAGCCCAGCCCACGAGTTGATGGACCCGGATCTGCCCAAGCTGCGCGGTCTGGACGAGACCCTGACGCGTGCACCCCGCACGGCCCGTCCCTACCCTGTCAGGAAGCGGTAGTAGCGGTCGCAGCCGGCGTCGGCGCGCTGCGTTTCAGGACAATCAAGCGCCGGAGCCGGACGGCACAGGCTTCTCCGGTGAGATGGCGGCAGCTGAGCGTGAACCCTGCGCTGGCGTTCACCGACCGGCCCGCCGTTCCCTGAAGCTCGATGCGCACGTTGTGCGCGCAGGCCCATGGCTCGCCGGCACTCGAATCCAGTAAGAGCAGGGTTCGGGGCTCATCCGTCGTTCGATCCAGTTCCACACCGATGACCGTTGCCCACCGGCTGGAGCGGGCGGATTCGAAGTGGAGCAGGCACACGTGACCCGAACGCAAGGCGTCCCGCACACCTTTGCCGATCTCGTCCACACTGCCCGACGGATGAAGCTGTGCCACGACGGCGGTGCCGAAGGCTCTCACGCAATCCACAACGCCGCCATCGTCGAGCACGCCCAACCTGCGTTGCGCCGCCCGCCTTGGCCTTCCAAGCATGCGCTTGCGTGGGATCTGCCTCAGCATCGCCACGCATTGCATGATGCTGGTGAGCGCGCAGATAACGGCCGATTCCGACTTGCGGATCGGCAGGTTCTCATAGCGTGGTCCATGAGGTCCCTGGACAAGATACTGGACGTCAGTGTCGAAGCGAATGTCGGCAGTAAAGAGATGTTCAAGGTGGGCCATTGCGCCCTCCTCTTCGCAACAAGCTCTCAGGACACATGGCGCGCATCAAAACCGGTCCCCCCGGCGTGACCGATCCCCACGCATCCCGCCACCCAGGTGCGCCAGGCGAGCTTCCTCCTGGGCCGCACGCTGCACCTGGTCCAAACGGTGGGGATCGCCCTGCTTGCGGACCAGGCCGACGCGGTCCACGAGACGAAAGAATTCCTCGTCGAGCTCGACAGAAGCACCTTGCCCCGTGACGGCCGGAACCATTCGGACGGTTGTCATGGATGCATCTCCTGGAAGAAGATCGCCTCGACGCGTCTCGCACTACTGCCGTGGGCTGGGAACCCCACAATGGACGCACGATCACGCTGCTGACAGATGCCGCAGTTCAGACAATCAGAATTGCCGGTGCTGGCGGGACAGACGATGACCTGGCGCCCTGCCGGCGTACGAGTGGACTTGGTGACGCCCTGAGGCAGAACCACCACCACTGGCGCTATGCCGAGGTCCGCATAGTTGTCGGCCTGAGTCAGCGTCTCGGCACTGAGGTTCACCGTGAAGCCGAGCCGGTTCGCGTCGACAACCGCCGCCTGGTTGCCAAGTGTTGGCGGATAGTGGGTGTACGTGAACCCACGACGCCCTCTGTTCGCCATGGCCAGCCTCGTGAGCTTTCGGGCGTCTATGACGCCAGGCGCTTCGGGCGTCAGATCGCCCGCCTGGTTGTGCCGCCAAAGTGCGTGGCGCCGCAGTGTTGCGATCTCCTGCAAGAATTCATCGAACGTGCTTCCACGCTGTCCACGGGAGACGGCATTCCAATGGATCGCCAACGGCCCGCTCTGCGCATAGCAGCCATTGCCCTTGAAACTGCAGTTCGGCGGACACGAGTTCGCACTCGTGGTCGTCACCGGGATCGGACCGGTCTTGCGGTTGCGGCTGACGCGCACCAAGTGATAGCTGAAGACGCCCTGTACAGAGGGAAGCACAGGGGAGCGGACCGGGCGCTGTTGAGGCAGCCGGTTTTGAATCGAACGGGTTGGGTTCGGGCGAGCCTCCGCCCGCGCTGTGATCGAAATGGACAAAGTCGAATCCTCTAGGTTGTGAGCACTGCCGTCGAAGGCAGCGCCAGGGAAGAGCCGCCCCCCAGGGGCCGAGCCAGATCCACGCGCATATCCCCACACGCTCCAGGCCAGAGAGGCTGGGGCGCGGGGGGGCGCGTAGGGGGATGCACGTGCGAAAACGTGCGCGGGGAAGAACGCCGAACACGAAGTTCGACGCGAGCGCGAAGCGCCTCTTTTGCGCAGATGCAGCGAGTCAGCTGCCGTTGCTGGTCAAGACCCCTGCGTGGGTGCAGCAGCCCGTGGGCTCGTG
>CAIQMJ010000735.1 GCA_903872875.1 uncultured Variovorax sp. | reverse complement strand
GGGTGCGCCAGGTGTCGCGCAGCAGCGGCGCATACGGACCGAACACGGCCCGCAGCGGCCGCCAGCTGTCGAGCGGCTGCCGCGTGCCGTAGACACACGCTGCCTTCTCTTCGGCGAAGGTGCCGAACAGCCGGTCCCAGACGACCAGCATGCCGCCATAGTTGCGGTCCAGGTATTCGTCGTTCACCGCATGGTGCACACGGTGGTTGGACGGCGACGAGAACACGCGGTCGAACCAGCCGAGCCGGCCGATGTGTTCGGTGTGGATCCAGAACTGGTAGACCAGCACGATCAGTCCCGCGATGCCGAACAGGTCGGGCGGCACGCCGACCAGCGCCATCGGCAGATAGAAGGGCCAGCCGAGGAAGGCAACGGTGCTTTCCTGCCGCAGCGCCGTCGAGAAATTGAAGTCCTGGCTCTGGTGGTGCACCGCGTGGGCGGCCCAGAACACCGCGCATTCGTGGCCTGCGCGATGCAGCCAGTAGTCGCAGAAGTCGAACAGCAGCACGGCCACGATCCAGCCGGCTGCACCGTCCCAGAACGTGTCGGCCGCCGGGTGCGGAATCCACCGCCACACGGTTGCATAGAGTCCGACTTGGAACAACTGCGTGCAGACCGCGACCGCCTGGCTCAGCAGCCCCTGGCCGAGGCTGCTGATGCTGTCGTTGAGCCGGTAGGTGTTGCGCTGGCGCAGCCAGCCGTAGACGAACTCGCAGGCCATCAGCAGCGCGAACACCGGGATGGCGAGAACGACGAGCCGATGCATGGTGATGTGGGCTTGCGTGCCGTTGCGGTCGGAGCGGCGCCGGCTCAGGCCGCTGCGGCGTTGCGCGGACCGTGCCGGTGCGCATCCGTGAGCGGATGCGCCGCTGGCGCGATGCCCCGCACATCCAGCTTCCATTGGGTCGCGCAGGTCTGTGCGGCCCACACCAGCAGCGCCTTGGGTCGAATGGCGGGCAAGTCGCTCCGGTCCGATGCGCCTGACGTCGATGCACGCAGCTGGAGTGTCAGTTCTTCCTCGTGCATCTGCGATCGCGCATGATCAATCCAGATGCTTGCCGCGCATGCGTTGTCTCGCAACGAAATGTTGGAGAGCTTGAGGGCAGAGCCTGTGTAAAGCGACTCTGCGACGTCCGAACGCAGATGGTCCGCCATCCATTCGTAGTGCGCCACCAATGCCTTTGCACGCTGATCGGGCGTCCAGCGGCTGTTGAGATACAAGCGCCTTGCCTTGTCCAGCAACTGCGGATGCTTTCGCACCAGCGGCAGCAAGGTGGGATGCTCGAGGTAGCGCAGCCATGGCAGCGCAGCACGGGGATGCGCGGCGGCGAAGAGCATCCGTTTCATCAGTTCGCGCAGAGGGCGTTGTGTGCCACCGGCGCCCAGCCGGTGCGCCGCCACGCTGGCCAATGCAATGCCCTGCAGTGTGATGGCCATGCCCTGGACCCACGTGCTGCCGACGATGTGATGGATCATGCGGCGACCTTGCTGGCGATGAGCACGGCGTTGGTCCCGCCGAAGGCGAAGGAGTTGGACAGCACGTGGCGGATGCCGGGCGCCGCACGCGCCTCGCCGCGTACCAGGTCGAGCGCGAAGGCCGGATCGGGCGTGCGCAGGTTCGCGGTCGGCGGCAGCGATTCGTGCGCGAGCGCGCGCATCGCCGCGATCAGTTCGACAGCGCCTCCGCCGCCGAGCAGGTGCCCATGGATCGCCTTGGTCGAGCTCACCGGGACACGATCGCCGAAGACCTCGTGCACCGATGCGGCCTCTGCCGCGTCGCCCGCGCCAGTCGCGGTGCCGTGTGCATTGACGTAGCCGATGTCCTCCGGCTGCAGGCCGGCGTCCTTCAGCGCGGCGCGCATCGCACGGACCTGGCCGGACGCATCGGGGTTCGTCATGTGCACGCTGTCGCAGTTTGTCGCATAGCCGCTCAGCGTGAAGGCCGCAGCGGCGCCGCGTGCGCGCGCATGCGCTTCCGATTCGATGACCAGCGCACCTGCGCCCTCGCCCAATGCGAAGCCGGCGCGGTCGGCCGAGAACGGTCGGCACGCGCCGGACGGCACATCGGCCGGTGGCGGCGCCATCACCCGCATCGCGTGCCAACTGGCCAGCGTGCCGGCGGTCAGCATCGCCTCGTGGCCGCCGACGATTGCCACGTCGAGCCAACCGCCGCGGATGGCGCGCATCGCCTCGCCGATGGCCACCGCCGACGAGGCGCAGGCACAGGCGAAGCTCAGCGCGGCGCCACGCGCGCCGAACAGCAGGCCGAGTTCGGCCGCCGCGGCGTTGGGCATGGTCGTGAGCACGGTGGTCGGGCGCACGCGGCGGTTGTCGGCGTAGAGCCCGCGTGCCGTCGCGTCGAAGCTGGACGAACCCGCCATGCCGCTGCCCCAGTACACGCCGACGCGATCGCCGTCGAGTGCGGCATCGGCCAGGCCGGCCTGCGCGGCCGCGTCGCGCGCGGCGGCCAGCGCCATCGCGGTGCCGCGGTCCAGCGGCAGGCGCGAACTGCTGCGCTCGCTGTCGTCGAAATCGCAGGCCGCGATGGCCATCGTCATTGGCTCCAGCGTGCCGATGGTCAGCTTGTAGGGCACGACCGCGGAGCGGCCGGCGAACAGGGCGTCGTCGAAGTCGGCCAGCGAACGGCCGAGCGGCGTGACCAGCCCGAGCCCGGTGACGGCGATGCGCGCCGCATGCGCCACCGGCGCGCCGCGGTGCGCGGTAGCGACACCGGCGCTGCCGAACGGATCTCTCATGCGCCTGCCAGCATCGTGGTCGATGCCGTTCCCGCACTGGCCTGCATCTCGTCGATCACGGTGCACAGGCGCTGCAGGGTGATGCCGGCTTCGCGCGGGTCGAGCCGTTCTTCCGGGATGCGCAGGCGGAACGCGTCCTCGACGGCAAAGACGAATTCCATCAGCGCGAGCGAATCGAGGCCGAGATCGGTCAGCGCCGCACTCGGTTCGATCTGTTCGGGCTTGAGATGGAACTCGTGTTCCAGGATCGCGGCAACGCTGTTGAAGGTGAGTGAGTTCATGGTGTCCCCGTAGAAGCAGAACGAAGGCGGACCGCGCCTTCAGGCGGTGCCGTGCGCAATGGCAGCGGCGAATTCCACGGTCTCGCGAACCACCTGCTGGCGGTCGTTGTCGATCGTGATCATGTGAAAGCTGTTGCTCAGAACGATGCTGCGGAACGCGCCGCAGCCGAGGCCGCGCGCGAGCATCGCGACGTTCTCGAGGCTCGCGACCTCGTCTTCGCGCGCATGCAGCGCCAGCACGTTGGCGCACTGCACGCGGCCGAGGTTGCGGCGCACGTGACGCAGCAGGCGGTCGTGCTCGCGCAGATGGCCGATGCCGATCACCGAACTGCCGGCGCTGGAGATCCGGCGCGTGCGCAGTTCGCGTTCGATCCAGGCGCGCACGCGCTCGTTCTTCACGCCGTAGGGTGGGCGTTCGCGGTAGCGCCAGAAGCGGCCGAGCGGTGTGTAGAGCGCCAGCGGCAGCAGCCACTGCGTGCGCGGCACGGCCCAGCCGTCGTAGCGCAGCGCAGTCGACATCAGCAGCAGCGCATCGACGCGATCGCCGCAGCGGATGGCCGCGCCCAGTGCGAGCGACGCACCGGCCGATATGCCGATCAGCAGCACGCGGTCGTGTGCCAGGCGCAATGCATCGACGCGGTGTTCGATGGTGTCGATCCATTCGACCCATGACGCGGCGACCTGCAATTCGACGCTGGCGTCGAACGAGTAGCCGTCGATCGCCAGCGCCTGCACGGTGTAGCCCAGGGCGCGGAGCGCGATGTCGGCCGAGCGCAGTTCGTCGGGCGTGCTGCACAGGCCGTGCAGCAGCACGACAGCGGTGCGTGCCGCGGCCGACTCGTCGACGCGCAGCGCTTCCGGCGTGGGATGGCGCGAGCTCATACCGTGGCCTCCTGGGCTGCCAACTCGGCCGCGTCGGCGCCCGTGCGCTTCGGCGCGAACCAGGCGACGTACAGCGCCGGCAGCACCACCAGCGTGAGCAGCGTGGCGGTCACCAGGCCGCCGATCACGACGACGGCCAGCGGGCGTTGCGTCTCGGCGCCGATCTCGTGCGACAGCGCCATCGGCAGCAGGCCGAGCGCCGCGAGCATGGCGGTCATCAGCACGGTGCGCAGGCGCTGCATCGAGCCCTCGCGCACGGCGTCGACCACGCTGCGACCCTGTTGGCGCAACTGCTGGAACACCGACAGCATGACCACGCCGTTCAGCACGGCCTGGCCCGACAGCGCGATGAAGCCGATCGCCGCCGACACCGACAGCGGAATGCCGAGGACCCACAGCGAGATGAAGCCACCGATCAGTGCGAGCGGCACGTTGACGAGGATCAGCGCGGCCATCTTCAGCGACTTGAAGGCGTCGAACAGCAGCACGAAGATCAACAGCAGCGAGATCGGCACGACCACCGCGAGCCGTGACATCGCGCGTTCCTGGTTCTCGAATTCGCCCGACCAGTGGACCGCATAGCCTGCGGGCAGCGCGATCTTCCCGGCCACCCGCGCCTGCATGTCCTTCACCACCGAGCCCATGTCTCGGTCCTTGATGAAGATGCCGATGGCCATGGTGCGGCGGCCGGCCTCGCGGGCGATGTTCATCGCGCCGCTGGTCTCGCGGATGTCGGCGACCGCGCCCAGCGTGGTGTAGTTGCCGTCCGGCGTGGCGATCGGCGTGTTGCCCAGCGTGGCGATCGCGCGGCGCTCTTCGGGCAACCGAACGGCCACCGCGAACTTGCGCTCGCCTTCCCACAGCGTGGTGGCGGTCTTGCCACCGAGCGCGGCTTCCACCACGTCCTGGATGTCGCCGACGTTCAGGCCGTAGCGCGCTGCGCGTGCGCGGTCGATGTCGATCACCAACTGCGGCAGGTCACCCAGGCGGTCGATCTCGGCGCGGTAGACACCGGGTACCTCCTTGATCTCGCGCTCGATCGATTCGGTCAGGCGCCGCAGCGCGGCCAGGTCGTCGCCCGCGATCTTGATGACGATCTGGCCGTCGATCTGCGAGATCGACTCCAGCACGTTGTCGCGGATCGGCTGCGAGAACGCGGGCTCCATGCCGGGGATCGCCGAGACGGCCTTGTCCATGTCGTCGATCAGCTGATCCTTGGTCAGGCCCTTGCGCCATTCCTCGGCCGGCTTCACGTCCACGAAGATCTCGGCCATGCTGATCGTCTTCGGGTCGGTGCCGTCCTCCGGCTGGCCGGCCTTGCTCACCACGGTGCGCACCTCTGGCACGGTGTGCAGCGCATGGCGCACGTTGCGCAGGATGCGCGTGGCCTCGTCCATCGATACGCTGGAAGGCAGCCGCAGGTTGACCCAGATGCTGCCTTCGTCGAGCTCGGGCAGGAATTCCGAGCCGAGCCGCGAGGCGGTGCCGAGCGCGAGCACGAACACCGCGAGCGCGATGCCGGCGACCTGCTTGCGGTGGCCCAATGCCCAGTCGAGCACCGGTGCATACATCGCCTTGGCGCGCAGCACCACGCGGTTGTCGCCGTGCGGCAGCCTGCGGCGCAGCAGCCAATAGGCGAGCAGTGGCACCAGCGTGAGCGAGAAGACCAGCGAGCCCACCAGCGCGGTCGACACCGACAGCGCCATCGGCTGGAAGATGCGGCCTTCATGGCGTTGCAGCGCGAAGATCGGGATGTGCGCCGCGATGATGATCAGCATCGAGAACAGCGTCGGCCGGCCGACCTCGTTGGCCGCTTCGATGATGGTCGCGCGGCGCTCGTCGTCGGGCATGTTCTCGCCCTTCTCGGCGAGCCGGTGCAGGATGTTCTCCACCACGATCACCGCGCCGTCCACGATGATCCCGAAGTCCATCGCGCCCAGGCTCAGCAGGTTGGCCGGCACGCCCATCACCTTGAGCCCGAGGAAGGTGGCCAGCAGCGCCAGCGGTATCACCACCACCACCGCCAGGCTGGCGCGCATGTTCGACAGGAACAGGTAGAGCACCAGCGACACCAGCAGCG
>CAIQMJ010000734.1 GCA_903872875.1 uncultured Variovorax sp. | reverse complement strand
GTCCATCTTGTGCTCCACCAGCAGGATGGTCTTGTCGCCACGCGCCTTCAGGCGGCGGATGAGCTCGAGGATCACCGGCACCTCGTCCACGCTCATGCCGGCGGTGGGCTCGTCGAACATCACGATCTCGGGCTCCAGCGCCATCAGGATCGCGACCTCGAGCTTGCGCTTGTCGCCGTGCGGCAGCTTGGCCGCAAGGTCGTCTCTGCGCGCGGCCAGGCCGACCTGGGCGACGTAGTCGTCGGCCTGTTCGATCAGGTCGCCGCGGCTGCGCCACATGGCGAGCATGTTGAAGCCGGCCCGGTGGCGGCTCTGCACCGCCAGCCGCACGTTCTCGACCACGCTCAGCCGCGGGAACAGGTTGGTCAGCTGGAACGCACGGCCGATGCCGCGCGCCGTGCGCTGCGCCGCGCCCAGCCGCGTGATGTCCTCGCCGCGGAAGTGCACCGTGCCCGCGCTGGCCCGCAGCTGGCCCGACAGCAGGTTGAAGTAGGTCGTCTTGCCGGCGCCGTTGGGCCCGACGATGGCCGTCAGCGTGCCCGCCGCGAAGTCGGCCGTCACGTCGTCCACCGCGGCATGGCCGCCGAAGCGGATGCCGAGCCCGCGGCTCGACAACGCGGGCGCAGGAGTCGCCGTCATCCTCAGCGCTTGACCGTAATGGGCAGCGGCATTTCGGACGCCGGTATCTCGCGCACCAGGTCGAACAGGTCCCACTCGCTGGCCGGGTTCTTCTTCATGCGGAACTGGTACTGCGACTGCAGCGCCTGGTGGTCTTCCTTGCGGAAGGTCATCTTGCCCTTGGGCGTGTCGAACTCCATGCCTTCCATCGCGGCGATGAGCTTGGGCGTGTCGACCGAATTGGCCTTCTTCACGCCGGCCACGATGGCCGCCGCGGTGACGAAGCCGCCCGCGGTGAACAGGTCCGGCGGCACGTTGTAGCGCTTCTGGTGTTCCGTCACCAGCCAGTCGTTCATCGGGTTCTTCGGAAAGCCGTAGTAGTAGAAGGTGCCGCCGTTCACGTCCAGCCCCTTCCAGGGCTTGGCGTTCTCCAGGTTGGCGCCGCCGATCGACATGAACTCGATGCCGTAGCGGCCCGGGTTCAGCTCCGAGATCTTGCGGATCGGGTTGGGCGCTCCCCAGATCACGACCAGGTACTTGCGGCCGGTCACGTCCTTCATGCGGTCGAAGACGCGCTGCATCGGCGCGGTGAAGTCCGAGGTCGACAGCGGAATGAATTCCTCGTGGATCACCTTGGCCTTGCTCTGGGTCGAGACCATCGCGTCCTTGAAGGCCTTCACGCCGTCCTTGCCGTACACGTAGTCGGGCGCGAGGAAGGCGATGTTGTCGCCATCCTTCAGCGCCGCGGCGGTCGCCAGTGCGTCCTGGAAGGAGTTGCGGCTGGCACGAAACAGGTATTTGTTCCAGGCCGATCCGGTGAGCGAATCGGCGATGGCCGGCTCGACCATCAGGATCTTGCCGTACTCCTCCGCCACCGGCGCCATCGACAGCGCGCCGCCCGACCACGAGGTACCGATCGCGATGTCGGCCTTGTCGTCGGCCAGCGCCTCGGTCAGCATGGCCTTCGACAGCTCGGGCTTCATCTGGTCGTCCTTGACGATCAGTTCGATCTTGCGGCCCAGCAGCGTCATCGAACCCTGCGTGAGGTATTCGAGCCCGAGGCGCAGCCCGCGCTCGGTGTCGCGCGCATAGGCCTCCGACGGCCCGGTCTTGCTCGCGATGAGCGCGATCCTGATCGGCTTCTCCTGGGCCAGCGCCTGCGGCGCGATCCAGCAGGTCAGCGCGGCAGTCGCCACGACGATGAGTTTCTTCAGCATGCTTGTCTCCTTTTTATGTATGGGTGATCCGGTTCGAGAAGGCCGCGCGGCATTAGCCCACCGCGCGCTTCCGGCCCTTCCAGTAGGGCTCTCGCAGGATGCGCTTCAACACCTTGCCGCTCGGATTGCGCGGCAGGGCATCGACGATGTCGATGGTCTTCGGGCACTTGTAGTGCGCGAGGTTCTCGCGCATGAAATCGATGATGTCGCGCGCATCGGCCGCGGCGCCCGGGCGCAGCACCACGCAGGCCTTGACCGCCTCGCCCCAGGTCGCATCCGGCACGCCGATGACGGCGCCGTCGGCCACGGCCGGGTGGCGCATGAGCACGTTCTCCACCTCGGCCGGGTAGATGTTCTCGCCGCCCGAGACGATCATGTCCTTGATGCGGTCGTTGATGTAGAGATAGCCGTCCTTCAGGTAGCCGCCGTCGCCGGAGCGGAACCATCCGCCATTGGCATTGCGCCCTTCCGGGTAGGCGGCGGCCGTGGCCTGCGGGCTGCGCCAGTACTCCTTCAGGTTGCGGTCGGACTCGATCCAGATCTCGCCGACCTCGCCGTCCGGCAGGTCCTGCATGCCGATGGGGTCGACGATGCGCAGCCGGCCGCCGCCGATCGGGCGGCCTGCGGAACGCAGCAGTTCCGCGTCGCCCGCACGGTGGTCGTCCGGGAACAGGAAGGTCGCCGGGCCGGAGACTTCCGTGAGTCCGTACACCTGCAGGAAGTCGCACCGGAAGACATCGAAGGCCTGCTGCAGGACCGTCTCGCTCACCGGCGAGCCGCCGTAGGCCATCAGCTGCAGCGTGCCGAAGTCGAAGGACCTGGCGTCGGGCACCTGCAGCATGAAGAGGATCATGGCCGGCACCACGAAGGTGTGGGTGATGCCGTGCTGCCCGATGGCCTGCAGATAGCCCTTGGGGTCGAACTCGGCATACGCCGAGGTCTGCCCGCCCGTGTAGAGCGTGAGCAGCAGCATCGTCATGCCCGCGACGTGGAACACCGGCAGCGGGTTGCCCAGCACGTGCCGGCTGTCGAACTTCCATTCCTTCGACACCACGCGCGAGGTCGACAGCAGCCCCGCGTGCGACAGCACGATGCCCTTGGGCAGGCCGGTGGTGCCCGACGAATACAGCTGCAGGGCCGCGTCCTGCGTGTGGGCGGCCACCGGGTCGAAGGTGTCGGGGAAGCCGGCGTACCACTGCGCCAGCGACGGCACGGCACCGCTTGCCGTACCGGTGCACACCAGCGTCTTCACGCCGGGCATGTCCGCCTTTTCCACGACGGGCAGGAATTCCGCATCGGCCATGAGAAACGGCGCCTCGCCGTTGTTGACGATGTATTCGATCTCCTTGGCCGAAAGCCGCCAGTTGACCGGCATGCACACCGCGCCGAGCTTGCATGCGGCCAGCGTCACGAGGATGCATTCGATGTGCTGCTTGGTCAGCACCGCGACGCGCGTGTCGCGCTTCACGCCAGCGCGGGCCAGCGCATTGGCGATGCGGTTGGTATGCGACTCGACATCGCGGAAGCTGAGCCGCCGCTCGCCGCTGCGGTAGGCGATCTCGTCCGGCCGGGCGGCCAGCTGGCGCTTCAGGCCGTCGATGAGGGTGAGGTCTTCCATGCGCTTGTCTCCTGCTCTTCTTCTCGTTCTTCCTCGGCGTCCGGTGGCTCAGGCCACTTCGAACAGCGCCGCCGCGCCCATGCCGCCGCCGACGCACATCGTCGCGACCACGTACTTCACGCCGCGGCGCTTGCCCTCGATCAGCGCATGGCCCACCACGCGCGCACCGGTCATGCCGTATGGATGGCCGATCGAAATGCCGCCGCCATCCACGTTGTATTTCTCGGGGTCGATGCCCAGGTGGTCGCGGCAGTAGAGGACCTGGCAGGCGAAGGCCTCGTTGAGCTCCCACAGGCCGATGTCGTCCACCTTCAGCCCGTGCCGCTTCAGCAGCTTGGGAATCGCGTAGATCGGCCCGATGCCCATTTCCTCCGGCGCGCAGCCTGCGACGGCCATGCCGCGGTAGATGCCCAGCGGCGCCAGGCCGCGGCGTTCGGCCAGGCCGCGCTCCATCACCACGCAAGCGGAGGCGCCGTCGGAGAGCTGGCTGGCGTTGCCCGCCGTCACCACCCCGCCCTCGATCACCGGCTTGAGCGACGCGAGCCCTTCCAGCGTCGTCTCGGGCCGGTTTCCTTCATCGCGGTCGAGCGTCACCTCGCGGTACGAGACTTCCCTGGTCGCCTTGTCGACCACGGCCATCGTGGTGGTGAAGGGGACGATTTCCGCGTCGAACCGGCCGGCCGCCTGCGCCGCCGCGGTGCGCTGCTGTGACACCAGCGAATAGCGGTCCTGCGCGTCGCGCGAGATGCCGTACTTCTTGGCGACGAACTCGGCCGTCTGCAGCATCGGCATGTAGGCGTTGGGGGCGTGCTCGATGACGCGTGAATCCTTCTCCTTCGCGACCCAGGCCATGTAGGCGTCCTGCACGGCGGAGATGTTGTCGTGCCCGCCGGCAACCAAGATGTCCATGCCGTCGACCATCACCTGCTTCGCCGCGGTGGCGATCGCCATGAGGCCGGATGCGCATTGCCGGTCCATCGTCTGGCCCGACACGGTCGCGGGCAGGCCGGCGGCCAGCACCGCGTTGCGCGCCAGGTTCATGCCGGACGTGCCGCCCGTCAGCACGCAGCCGATGACCGCGTCCTCGATCTCGGCGCCGTCCACCTTGGCACGCTGCACCGCATGCGTGATGGCATGGGCCAGCATCGACGGCGACTTCGTGTGGTTCAGCGCTCCCTTGTAGGCGCGGCCGATGCCGGTGCGCGCGGTGGAGACGATGACGGCTTCTTTCATGGAGGTTCCTTCGGAGAGATCGTTGGGTACGGGTTGCTGGGATCGCAGGCGCGGTTCAGGCGGCTTTCCAGTCGGAGATGCGCTGGCCGTCCCGCGCCAGCGCGGCCAGCAGCGGCGACACCGCCCAGTAGCCGAACGCGTTGCCGCGCGTGCGGCCGTAATGCGTGAGCCGCTCGGCGATGCGGGCCAGCCCGATGCCGTCGGCCATCCACAACGGGCCGCCCTTGTGGTCGGGAAAACCGTAGCCCGCGGTCCAGACGATGTCGATGTCGCCCGGCCTGTAGGCGATGCCTTCCTCCAGGATCTTCGCGCCCTCGTTGATCAGCGGATACAGCAGGCGCTCGACGATCTCCTGCGCGCCGATGTCGCTGCGCCGCGCGATGCCGTGCCGCTGCGCCATCTCGCCGGCAATGCGCGCGGCCTCGGGGTCGTCCACCGGCTTGCGGCCTTCGTAGCGGTAGTAGCCCGCGCCGGTCTTCTGGCCGAATCGGCCCAGCTCGAACATCCGGCGAACCACCGCGCGGTAGCTGTCGTCCGGCGGCAGGCCGCCGGCCTTGCCGTATTCGATGACCGTCTTGGCGCCGACGTCGATGCCGGCCATGTCCAGCATGCGGCACGGCCCCATCGCCATGCCGAGCGCCTCGACCGCGCCGTCGATCTGCGACGGGCTCGCGCCTTCCATCATCAGGAACTCGGCCTCGCGCATGTAGACCTCGGCCATCCGGTTGCCGATGAAGCCATAGCAGACGCCCGACACCACCGCCACCTTGCCGATGGTGCGGGCCAGCTGCATCACGGTGGCGAGCACATCGGGCGCGGTCTCGGCGCCGCGCACCACCTCGAGCAGGCGCATCACGTTGGCCGGGCTGAAGAAGTGCATGCCGACGACGTCCGCCGGACGGCCGGTGGCGGCGGCCAGCACGTCGACGTCGAGCGTCGAGGTGTTGGTCGCGATGATCGCGCCCTGCCGGCAGACCTTGCCGAGCCGCGCGCAGACCTGCTTCTTCAGGTCCATGTTCTCGAACACGGCCTCGATGACCAGGTCGCAGTCGCCGAGCGCCGCATCGTCCAGCGTGCCGCGCAGCAGCGCCATGCGCTGTTCGACCTGCGCGGCGGTCATGCGGCCCTTGGCGGCGCTGGCCTCGTAGTTCTTGCGGATCAGCCCGATGCCGCGGTCGAGCGCCGCCTGCGTGGCCTCGACCAGCACGGTCGGGATGCCGGCGTTCGCGAAGTTCATGGCAATGCCGCCGCCCATGGTGCCCGCGCCCAGGATGCCGACGGTGCGCACCGGGCGCAGTGCCACGTCGCGGCCCAGGCCGGGAATCTTCGCGGCCTGCCGCTCCGCGAAGAACAGGTGGCGCATGCCCTGCGACTCCGGCGACACGCGCAGTTCCTCGAAGAGCCGTGCCTCGGCCGCCTCGCCTTCGGCGAAGGGCAGGGTCGCCGCAGCCTGCACCGCCAGAATGATGTTGCGCGCCGACGGATGGAAGGGCTTGCGCAACGCCGCCTCCGCCAATGCCTTCTCGAAGAAATCCGCAGGCAGCCCCTCGTCGGGCACCTGGCGCTCGCTGACGCGCCGCGTGCCGGCGCCGCGCGCGAGCAGTTGCCCCAGGAACGCCAGGCCCACGTCGAGCGGCGCGCCATCGCGCACCTCATCGACGATGCCGGCGGCACGCGCGGCTTCGGCGCCGATGCTGCGGCCGGTGGAGATCAGGTCGAGCGCCAGCTTCACGCCCGTGAGGCGCGGCAGCCGCTGGGTGCCCAGAGAGCCGGGCAGGATGCCGAGCTTGACTTCCGGCAGGCCCAGCCTGGTGGGCGGCAGGGCCACGCGCCAGTGGCAGGCCAGCGCAAGCTCGAGCCCGCCGCCGAGCACGGTGCCGTGCAATGCCGCGGCCACCGGGCGGTCGAGCGACTCGATGCGCGCCAGCGTGCCGTTGAAAAGCGACGCGGAGAAATTCGGGTCGTCGAAGGAGTTGATGTCGCCGCCCGCGACGAAGGTCCTGCCCGCGCTGTGCACGAGCAGGGCCTTGTACGAACGATCGGCCTCGAAGGCCTCCACCGAGGCGGCCAGCCCCGCAACCACGTCGGGCGACAGGGCATTGACCGGCGGGTTCGAGATGGTCAGCACAGCGATGTCGCCGTGCCGGCCGAGAGAGACGATTTCATTCATTGGAAGGACGCCTGGATGCGTGCTGCGGGGTGATCGGGGGAGGCTAGCAAAGGGGTATCCGACTCTCTTGCGTCAACTCGCTGATCGGTTCAGGGCAGACCCGGCCGTACCAGCAGCTTGATCTGCGTGGTCGGCCGGCGCAGCGCCTCGAAGGCGGCCGGCAGTTCGTCCAGGCCCACCGTGTCGGTGACCATCGGTGCCGGATCGACGCTGCCCGCGTCGAGCAGGTCGAGCACGCGCCGCCAGTCGGGCTTGCCGTAGCCCATCACGAACTGCAGGCTGATCTCCTTGGCCATCGCGCGCTGCGGCAGCATCCGGTCTTCGGTCGGGCACACGCCGACCACCACCACGCGGCCGCGCGGCCTGGACAGCTCGACGCACTGCTGGATGAGGCCCGCGGCGCCGACGCATTCGAAGATCACGTCCGGCGCGCCGCCGGTGGCCCTGGCAAAGGCCTCGCCCACGTCGCCCGCCGCCGGATCGATCGCTGCGGTCGCACCGAAGCGTGCCGCGGTCTCGCGCCGGCCGGGTGCGAACTCGCTGACCACGACGTGCGTCGCACCGGCCTGCCGCGAGAAGGCGCTGACGGCCAGCCCGATCGGCCCACCGCCGATCACGAGCACGCGATCCGCCAGGCCCACCCGGCCCGACTGCACCGCATGGAGCCCGACGGCCAGCGGCTCGATCAGCGCGCCTTCGCGTTCGCTCACCTGCCCCGGCAGGCGCAGCGCCTGCCCGACCGGCACCTTCACGTATTCCGCCAGCGCGCCGGGCCGGTTCGGGCTGAAGCCGGTCAGCCG
>CAIQMJ010000733.1 GCA_903872875.1 uncultured Variovorax sp. | reverse complement strand
CTGCTCACCAGCGGCGACGGTGGCGGTGCGCTGCACCTGTCGACGCTGCCGACCTTCGGCGCCAAGTGGCTGATTCCGCGGTTGCCCGACTTCCAGCGCCAGCATCCGCAGATCACATTGCATTTCGTGCCATTCGTGCATGGCTACGACTTCCAGCGACCCGAACTCGACTGCTCGATCCTGTTCGGCGACGGCCACTGGCCGGGCGCGCGCTCGCACTATCTGGCGGGGCAGGACGTCGCGTTGATTGCGCCGCGCCGCGACCTGGCAGAGGTCGCGATCCGCTCGCCGCAGGACGTGGCGCGCTGCACGCTGCTGCGCCATGTCACCGTGCCGCAGTCCTGGCTGCGCTGGAGCGAAACGCACAGCGTCAGCGCCTTCGACCCCTTGGCGGGACCGCAGTTCGACCAGTTCCAGACCATGATCCGCGCCGTGATGGTGGGCATGGGCGTGGCGCTGGTGCCGCGCTGCCTGGTGCAGGACGAGATTTCCTCGGGTCTGGTGGACGAACCGTTGCGCGACGGCGGCTACCGCAGCGAGGTCGGCTACTGGTTCTGCTATCCCGAAGGCCGTGCCCAGCTGGCCACGCTCGATCGCTTCCGGGCGTGGCTGTTGCCGCTGGTCGAGCACATCGGTGAACCGGCGGCCGGGGTTGCGGCGGCGGTTACTTCTTCTCGTACCGGCTGACGCCGGCGTCGATGGTGCCGAACACCGTGACACCACTGCCGCGCTGGATGGTGCCGTCGTTCGCCGCAGTCGATGACGACGACGCGCAGCCCGTCAGCAGGCCGACGGCGATAGCGAACAAGGCGGTGATGACGATCTTCATGGTGTCTGCTCCTGGCCCTGTGGGAGCGTGTGCGCCCGTGTGAGTTCCGCAGGCGCTCCGAACGATCGCCGATCGCGCCTCACGCCCAGGCCGCGCGCAACAGCGCTGCCGGGTCGGCGGTGCCCGATGTGATCCCGCTGACCGCGCCCCAGTCGGGGTCGAAACGGCTGGCGATGAAGGCCTCCGCCGCCTCGGCGCTGGCGTGCGCGAGCATCAGGCAGGCTTGCGTCGTGAGTGCCAGCTTCTGCGTGAAGCGGCGTGCCTGAGACTCCAGGTCGGCCGGCGGCAGGTCGGACATGCGGCTCAATTGTTGGAGCTGCGCCAGCACACGCACGTCCTGCGAAGCGATCTGCTTCAGCTCGCCGAACACCAGGCGGGCATCGTCCGGGTTGCGGGCGATGGCGCGCAGCACGTCCAGGCACATCACGTTGCCCGAGCCTTCCCAGATCGAATTCACCGGCGCCTCGCGGTAGAGCCGGCCCATCGGCGCTTCTTCGACATAGCCGTTGCCGCCGAAGATTTCCATCGCCTCGCCGGAGATCGACACCGCGCGCTTGCAGTTCCAGAACTTGGCCGCCGGTGTGATGAGCCGGCGCCAGGCGGTGTCGATCGGCGCGTCGGAGCCGAAGCGGCTGGCGAGCTCCATCGCCAGCAAGGTCGCGCTCTCGGATTCGAGCGCGAGGTCGGCCAGCAACTCGGTCATCAGCGGCTGGTCGGCCAGCAGTCGGCCGAAGGCCTGCCGGTTGCGCGCGTAGTGCAGCGCTTGGGCGAAGGCTTGGCGGATGAAGCCCGCGCTGGACAGCGCGCAATCGAGCCGTGTGTACGTCGCCATCTCGATGATGGTCGGAATGCCGCGGCCCTCGTCGCCCACACGCACGCCCCAGGCTTCGTGGAACTCGACCTCGCTGCTGGCGTTGGAGCGGTTGCCGACCTTGTCCTTCAGCCGCTGGATGTGGATCGGGTTCTTGCTGCCGTCCGGCCGCCAGCGCGGCACGTAGAAGCACGAGGGCCCGCGCTCGTCGGTGCGCGCCAGCACCAGGTGCGCGTCGCACATCGGTGCCGAGAAGAACCATTTGTGGCCGGTCAGCAGGTATTCGTCGCCCCACGGCCCGCTGCCCGCCGGCATGGCCAGCGTGGTGTTGGTGCGCACGTCGCTGCCGCCCTGTTTCTCTGTCATGCCCATGCCGACCGTCATCGAGGTCTTGTGTTCGAGCGGGAGGTCGCGCGGGTCGTGCACGTTCGACGCCAGCCTTCCGGCGACCGCCGCGTACAGCGCCGGGTTGCGCCGCAGCACCGGAATGCAGGCCTTCGTCATGGTCGTCGGGCAGCTCGAGCCCGACTCGATCTGGCAGTGCATGTAGTGCGAGGCCGCATGCGCGACCCAGGCCGATGGACGCTCGTCGAAGAAGGGCAGGTTGGCGATGCCGTTGCCGCGCGCCATCGCCATCATGGTGTGCCAGGCCGGATGGAAGCTCACCGCATCGATGCGCTCGCCGGTGCGCGAATGGGTGTGCAGCTCGGGCTCGTGCCGGTTGGCGTCTTCTGCGGCGCGAAGCGTGGCCTCGGCGCCGTACGCCGCGCCCTGGCGCACCAGTTCGGCGTCGTGCCAATCGGCGCCACCGCGCGCGACGGCGCGGCGCAGCACCGGGTCGCTGGTGTAGACGTTGTAGTCCGCGAGTTCGGGGACCTGGTTGTCGGGATGGATGCCGATCATGGAATGTCTCCTGAGAAAGCCGCGCTGCAGGCCTGGCGGCATGCCGGGCCCGCAGCGCACTTCAAAATTCTAGGGACAACGCCATCGTCTCGCGCGCCGGCCATCACGCAGCCGTTCAGGCGCTCAGGTGCTTGCCCGCGATGCCCGCGAGTTCGAACATCGTCACCTGGTCCTTGCCGAACACCGCGCGCAGCTTGGCGTCGGCATTGATCGCGCGCTTGTTGGTCGCATCCTGCAGGCCGTTGGCCTTGATGTAGTCCCACAGCTTCTTGATGACCTCGGTGCGCGCCACCGGTTCGGCGCCGATCACCGCGGCCAGTTCCGCGCTGGGCCTCAGGCCCGCGCCGGCCTTGCGCGGCGCCTTCGGCGTGGCTGCCTTCTTCGCGGCTGCGGCCTTCTTTGCCGCCGGGGTCTTGGCCGCCGCCGTCTTCTTGGCGGCAGGCGCCGCCTTGCCGAAGGTCTTGCGGGGTGGGAACTTGGCTCCGCCCTCGCGCGGCGCAAACTCGAAGGTCACTTTTCCTTCGTCCTTGTTCCACACCAGGAAGGCCTTGAACGCACGCCGCGTGCGCATCGATACGAACTTGTCGAGCAGGTCGGTCTTGCCGGTCGCGAGCAGCTTTTCCATCTGCGCGCGCTCGACCGGTTGCTGCAGGATGATCTTGCCTGTCTTGAAGGTGCAGCTCGGCGTCGGCTGGCCCTCGGTCGGCACCGACTTCTCGCACACGTAGTTGGCGCCATGTTCGAACACCGGCGCGCCGCAGATCGGGCAGGGACCGACGGTGTCGTCCTTGCTGAAGTCGACGATCTCGCCGCTTTCTTCGTTCTTGTCGTCGCCGAAGTCGAATTCGAGCTTCCAGTTCTTCGCTTCCTCGTCGTACTTGATCACGATCTCGGACGTGAAGGGCCAGCCCGCCTTGGAGCGGAAGCCTTCCAGCGGGCCGATGTGCTTGTCGCGCAGCAGCGCTTCGGCCTCGGCCACCTCGAAGGTGCGGCCGGCCGGAGACTTGCCGAACGAGAAGCCGCAGGGCTCCTGGCCCGGCTTGCCGGTGCAGGTGTAGCGGCGGTAGTTTTCCTTCACCACGCCGCCGCAGTTGGGGCAGGGCGCGGCCAGCGTCGCGTAGTCGCCGGGCACGGTGTCGCGGTCGTACTCCTTGGCCTTCTTCACGATGTGCTCGGTCATCGCCGCGATCTCGCGCATGAAGGCGTCGCGGCTCAGAGCGCCCTTCTCCATCTGCGCGAGCTTGTATTCCCACTCGCCGGTGAGCTCCGCCTTGGAGAGTTCCTCGACGCCCAGGCCGCGCAGCAGCGTCATCAGCTGGAAGGCCTTGGCGGTCGGGATCAGCTCACGGCCTTCGCGCAGCATGTACTTCTCGGCGATCAGGCCTTCGATGGTGGCCGCGCGCGTGGCGGGCGTGCCCAGGCCTTTTTCCTGCATGGCTTCGCGCAGTTCGTCGTCGTCGATGGTCTTGCCGGCGCCTTCCATCGCGCCGAGCAGCGTGGCTTCCGAGTAGCGTGCGGGCGGCCGCGTCTTCAGTGCCTTGGGCTCGACCGATTCGGCCCGCACGATCTCGCCGGGCTTCACGACGACCAGGTTCTTGCCGTCCTTCTCGTCCTCGTCGTTCACGGCTTCCTTGCCGTAGATCGCGAGCCAGCCGGGCTTGACCAGCACCTTGCCGTCGCTGCGGAACGGGTACTTCCTGCCGTTCTGCTCGACCGTGCTGATGCGTGTGGTCACCTGGAATTCGGCGCTCGGGAAGAACACCGACAGGAAGCGCCGCACGACGAAGTCGTAGAGCTTCTGTTCGGCTTCCGAGAGCCCGCTGGGCGCCTGCAGCGTGGGAATGATCGCGAAGTGATCCGACACCTTGGCGTTGTCGAAGATGCGCTTGCTCGGCTTCACGTAGCTGCCGTCGATGGCCTGTTGCGCGAAGGGCGCGAGGTGCCGCATGCCGCTGTTGGCCAGCATGCCCATGGTCTGCTTGACGACGGGCAGGTAGTCCTCGGGCAGCGCGCGCGAGTCGGTCCGCGGATAGGTCAGCGCCTTGTGGCGTTCGTACAGGCTCTGCGCCAACGCCAGCGTGGTCTTGGCGGAGAAGCCGAAGCGGCTGTTGGCCTCGCGCTGCAGGGAGGTCAGGTCGAAGAGCGCGGGCGATGCCTGCGTCGTGGGCTTGCTCTCTTCGGTGACGGTCGCGGGCTTGCCGCGCGCCGCATCGGCGATCTCGCGCGCGTCGCGCTCGTTCCACACGCGGTCCGCGCGCTGCTCGGCATCGGGCTCGCCATTGGCCAGCGTGGGCGCGGTGGACTTCTTCCAGTTCGCATCGAACCACTTGCCCGGGTACTGGCCGGCCTCGGCCTGAAAGGTGCCGTGGATTTCCCAGTAGTTGCGCGAGACGAACTTGCGGATCTGCTCTTCGCGCTCGACCACCACCGACAGGGTGGGCGTCTGCACGCGGCCGACGGTGGTCAGGAAGAAGCCGCCGTCGCGCGAGTTGAAGGCCGTCATCGCCCGCGTGCCGTTGATGCCGACCAGCCAGTCGGCCTCGGAGCGCGAGCGCGCCGCGTCGGCCAGGCCCTGCATCTGCTTCTCGGTGCGCAGCGATTCGAAGCCGTCGCGGATCGCCTGCGGCGTCATCGACTGCAGCCAGAGGCGCCGCACAGGCTTGCCCAGCGGCGCCTTGCCGCCCGCATAT
>CAIQMJ010000732.1 GCA_903872875.1 uncultured Variovorax sp. | reverse complement strand
TCACCGGCTGGCCGCCGATCTCGACGTTCAGGTAGTCGCCCGGCTTCGGGACCTGGCTCTCGTGGCCCGCATAGTTCCAGGTGTTCGCGAAGAAGTGCTCCTGTTCCAGCGCGAAGATCTCCTCGCTGGTGTAGAGGTCGCGGTGCACGCGGTCGGGCTGCACCAGCGCGCGGACCGCGTCGGGGTTGCCGCGGTAGGACGTGGGCCGATGGCTTGTCATGTTTTCCAAGGGATCGCTCCTTAGGGACGCATCAGATGTCGAGCACCAGCCGCGCGCCGGGCGCGGCGCGCGAGATGCAGACCTGGATCACGTTGCCGGCCGCCTTCTCGCGCGCGCTCAGCACATAGTCGCGGTGGTCGATCTCGCCATCGAGTACGGGCACCGCACAGACGCCGCATTCGCCGCGGTTGCAGTCGTGGAGCGGGTCGCAGCCGTTGGCGATCAGGCAGTCGAGGATGGTCTGGTCGGCCGCCACGGTGAAGCGCTGGCCCGACTGCGCGAGTTCGATCTCGAATGGCTGGTCGCCCTCCTCGACCGCCGGCGCGTTGAAGAGTTCGAAGTGCACGCGGTCGTGCGCCCAGCCGCGTGCCTGGGTCTGCGCGAGCACGGCATCGAGCATCGGCTTCGGGCCGCAGACATAGAGCCGGTCGCCCGCAGGCACGGCGTCGAGCACGGCGGCGATGTCGAGCGGGCCGCCACGCTCCGCGTCGGCATGCACGTGCAGCGCATCACCCAGCAGCGCCTGCAGCTCCGGCAGGAAGGCCATCGCGTCGCGGCTCGCGCCGGCGTAGTGCAACTGCACCGGCAGCCCTTCGGCCTTGCGGCGCGCGGCCATGCTGGCGAGCGGCGTCACGCCGATGCCACCGGCCACCAGCACGGTGCCACCGGGTCCGGTGTGCAGCGGGAAGTCGTTGCGCGGCCGCTCGGCCACCAGGCGGTCGCCGGCCTGCAGCCGCTCGTGCATGTAGCGCGAACCGCCGCGGCCTTCGGCCTCCTTGCGCACCGCGATCAGGTACTCGGCCGGCGCCACGGTCGCGTTGCGCACCGGCGCGAAGTTGACCAGCGAATACTGGCGCCAGTCGACCGTGGCGTCGGCCAGCGTGACCCGCACGCGCAGGTGCGCGCCGGCCTCGAAGGGCGGCAGTGCGGCGCCGTCTTCCGCGCGCAGGCGGAAGACACGGATCAGCGGATGCGGCGACCAGGCCTCGGCGACCAGCAGTTGAAGGGTGTTCGGATCCATCGTCGTCTGTCTTCTTGTGTGTCTCTTCGATCGCGCCCGTTCAACCCAGCGCGTGCTGCGCCATCACCGCGCGCAGCTTGTGGCCGTGCTCGTCGGCGAGCGCCGCATCGCGCAGTTCGCGCAGCGTGGCGGGCGCGATCGCGGCGCCGGCGCGGCGCACCGCGTCCATCACGGTGTCGTAGTTGCGCAGGCCGCGCGCATGCGTGTCGCTGTAGCCCTTCACCAGCCGCTGGCACTGCGCGATCTCCACCGCCAGCTCGGCGTTGTGCGGCGCGGTCGTGGCGATGCGCTGCAGCCATTCCTCGATGCGGCGGTTCTCGGCCGCGTAGCGCAGCGTGGTGCGGCGCCAGCGCTTCATGCCGGCCACGGTGCGCAGCAGCAGGTAGCCGCGCAGCGAGTTGGTCTGCACCACGCGGCCCTTCTGCGTGAAGTGCTCGACCACGCGACGCGGCAGGCCCGACTTGACCAGCCAGCGGCCGATGCCGGCGGGCAGTGTCTCGCAGATTTCCTGCAGCCGCGGATGCATGTATTCGTTGATGGCCAGCACCTGGCCGTCCTGCACGCGCGCCTCGCCGCGCACGCGTTCGAAGCGCGTGCTGCGGGTCTTGAGCGCCGCGACGCGCGCCGTGTCTTCGTACGACATCCAGAGCGCCAGATGCCGCGCGGTCTCGCGCAGCAACCGGCCGTCGTCGGCCGCGGGCAGCGCCGCGACGGCCTGCATGCGGTCGAGGTAGAGCGTGGCGTAGTCGAGGTCCTGGTAGTCGATCAGCCGCCGCACGCCTTCGAGCAGGAAGAACCGCGCATGCGCCGGGAAGCGCGACTGCACGCGCTCGACCAGCGCACGCACCGCCGGATGGCGCGGCTGCGGCACCGGCACTTCGGTGACGGGCGCAGCCTCTTCCGCCACGCCCTGCGCACGCGAGAACGCGCCACCGAAGGCCTTCAGGCTCGGCTTGACGCCGACACCGCCGCGCTCAATCGTGGCCTCGAACTGCGCGCGGCCGAAGGGCAGCACGCCGGCGCCGGCGAGCGCGCCGAACAGCACCGCGCTGATCACGCTGCCGGCAGATTCAGCAGCCTGCGCCATGTCGAAGCGGATGAAGCGCCGGGCCGCACGTTCGGCATGGCCCAGCAGCTGCCGGCTGTCGACCCGGCCGTCGCCCAGCGCGCTCTTTTCGGCGATCGAATACACGCGGTGCGTCGATGCGATCAGGGTGGTGCGATCGGACGTGACCAGCCCGCGCTGCACCGCGCGACCGGCCTCCATGAGTTCGGACGCGAGCACGATGTCGACGTCGCCCGGCAGCGGCATCAGCGCCAGCACGGGCCGGCCGCCATCGGCCGCGGCCTGCGCCTCGGGGTACAGCTCGACGTAGTAGATGGTGGCACCGGTGCGCTGCGCGACGCCGGGCACCGAAGTGGTCTGCGCAACGTAGCCGTTGGCTTCGCCGAGGTCGACGATCCAGTCGGCAAGCACGCCGCCGCCCTCGCCGCCCATGGCGAGGATCGCAATTTTTATCGGCTGAACAGACATCGTGGCCGTCCGTTCAGAACGCGTACTCGGCGCGGCGCTTCGCCTCGCCGCGCTGCAGCCAGCCGATCACCCCGCTGCGCACGCGCTCGCGGATGCGGTCCCAGCGGTTCGGGTTGCTCACGACCTGCGCCTTGTAGAACGACGGGCACAGCACCGCGGCATGCGACACCTCGCCGCAGACGCCGCAGCCCACGCAGCTGTCGAGCACCGTCGCGACCGGGTCGGTGCGCAGCGGGTCGGGGTTGGGCTTGATCGACAGCGACGGGCAGCCCGACAGCCGGATGCACGAGTGGTCGCCGGTACAGGTGTCGGCGTCGACACCGAACTTCTCGCGCACCATGCGCTTGCCGTCGGCCACCGCCTTGCGCACCAGCGGCTTCTCGCGGCGCTGCCGGTTGAGCATGCATTCGGACTGGGCCACCAGCACCTTCGGGCCCTTCTCGGTCGTGGTCAGCGCCTCGCGCAGCACGTCGCGCATGCCGGCGACGTCGTAGGTGCGGCGCATCGTCTTCACCCACTTCACGCCGACGCCGCGCACCGCGCGCTCGATCTCGTGGCCCGTGCTGCGGGTCGCGTTGTGCGCCGTCGACGACAGGATGTCCTGGCCGCCCGTGGCCGAGGTGTAGTTGTTGTCGACCACGATGGTCAGGTTGTCGCTGCGATTGAACACCGCGTTGGCGATGCCGCTGGTCAGGCCGTTGTGCCAGAAGCCGCCATCGCCCATCACCGCGATCGCGCGCTTGCCCGAAGGCACGTTGAGCGCCGCCGCACCGGCCGCGCCCAGGCCGTAGCCCATGGTCGTGTTGCCGATGTGGAAGGGCGGCAGGATCGAGAACAGGTGGCAGCCGATGTCGGCGCTCACGTGGTGCGCGCCGAGTTCGCGCTCGACCAGCTTCATCGCGGTGAAGATCGGCCGCTCGGGGCAGCCGGTGCAGAAGCCGGGCGGGCGCGCATTGACGCTGTCGCCGAGTGGGGTGAGCGGTGCAAGCGCATCGGCTGCATCGGCCATCAGCGCAGGCTCCGGTGCGTTGTCGACACCGATCGCCGCAACCTCGGTCAGCGGGATCACCTTGCGAACCGGCGCCGCGGCGACAGGCGCAGGCAGCGGCGCGATCAGGCCATAGCGCTCGAAGAAGGTGCGCGCCCCCTTGAGCAGCTCGGCCGCGGTGTACTCGCCGGCGACCGGCAGCATGTCCTTGCCGTGGAGCGCGGTGCCGGAGCCGGCCTGGCGCAGGATGGTCGCGAGGTTCTGCTCGATGAAGTTGGGCTGGCCTTCCTCCACCAGCAGCACGGCGCGCTTGCCTTCGCAGAAGCGCCGGACCTCGCTGTCGATCACCGGGTAGGCGACGTTCATCACATACAGCGGCACCTGGCTGTTGCCGTAGACGTCGGCCAGGCCGAGCCGCTCCAGCGCGCGCAGCATCGTGTTGTAGCTGCCGCCCTGCACCACGATGCCGACGTCGCCGGCATTCTCCGAAAAGAACTCGTTGAGCCCGCGTTCCTCGATGAAGCGCACCGCAGCGGGCCAGCGGTCCTTCACCTTCTCCTGCTCGTGCAGGAAGCTGGCGGGCGGCAGCACGATGCGGCTGACGTCGCGCTGCGGGTTCTCCATCGCGTCCTTCAGCGTGAAGCTGGCGCGCTTGTTGTCGCTCGCGGTGAAGTGGCCGTGCACATGGCAGGCGCGGATGCGCAGCTGGAGCATCACCGGCGTGCTGCTGGCTTCGGACAGGTCGAAGCCGTCCTTCACGGCCTGCACGATGCTCGGCAAATTGGGCCGCGGGTCGAGCAGCCACATCTGCGACTTCATCGCGAAGGCATGGCTGCGCTCCTGCATGATCGACGAGCCCTCGCCGTAGTCCTCGCCGACGATGATCAGCGCGCCGCCGGTCACGCCACCCGAGGCCAGGTTGGCCAGCGCATCGGACGCGACGTTGGTGCCGACCGTCGCCTTGAAGGTGACGGCGCCGCGCAACGGGTAGTTGACCGAGGCCGCGAGCGTGGCCGCGGCGGTGGCCTCGCTCGCGCTGTTCTCGAAGCGGATGCCGTGGTCGGCCAGGATGTCCTGCGCGTCGGCCAGCACGTCCATCAGGTGCGAGATCGGCGCGCCCTGGTAGCCAGCGACATAGGAGACGCCGGACTCCAGCAGCGCCTTGGTGACGGCCAGGATGCCCTCGCCACGGAACACCTCGCCCTCGCCCAGGCGCAGCTTCTTGACTTCTTCGACGAACGAACGCTCAGCCATCTACACGCTCCTGAACAGGGAGGTCCGGTACCGCCATGCGTGGGGCATGACAGGTACGCCTGACAGCGTACGAAACCGGTCGATTTAATTTAGAGTTCAACATATGCTTAGTAATATGTCAACGAAGACAAACACGCCTTCCATGCCGTTCGTCGACCAATACCTGTCGGCGCTGCTCAACCAGGCAGCCCAGCTGATCACGGTCGATTTCCATGCCGTGGTGAAGCGGCGCGGGCTCTCGTTGGTGGAGTGGCGGGTGCTCGCGTCGCTGTACGAGCACGACGAGGTCAGCATCGGCCAGCTGGCCCAGCTCACGCTGCAGAAGCAGCCCACGCTGACCCGGCTGCTCGACCGCATCGAACGCATGGGCCACATCGAGCGCTTCTCGAACGGGGGCGACCGCCGCATCACGCT
>CAIQMJ010000731.1 GCA_903872875.1 uncultured Variovorax sp. | reverse complement strand
GCCCGCGGTGCCGATCCGGCTCGCCCACGCCGCCGACGCAGCCGGCCTCGCGCGCTGCGTGTCCGATGCCTTCGGCCACTACATCGCTCGCTTGGGCCGGCCGCCCAGGCCGATGCTGGCCGACTTCCATGAGCTGATCCGCGCAGAGCAGGCCTGGGTGGCGATCGATGGCGACGTGATCGCCGGTGCACTGGTGCTCGACCCGCAGCATGAAGACGGCTTCTACGTCGACACCGTGGCGGTCTCGCCCTCGCACCAGGGCACCGGACTCGGCCGTGCGCTGCTCCAGTTCGCGGAAGACATGGCGACGCGCACCGGCCACGCGTCGATCCACCTCGTCACCAATGCGAAGATGACCGAGAACCAGCGGCTCTACCCCTACCTCGGCTATGTCGAGACCGGCCGCGGCATCACCGAAGGCTACGACCGCGTGTTCTATCGGAAGACGCTGGCCGCCGGCTGAAGCTGCCGCTAGCGCCGCGGCAGCACGACCTGGGCCCGCAGCCCGCCTTCGGGGCCTGCGGCATCCAGCGTGAGTTCGGACCCCAGCAGTTGCGCATAGCGCGCGACGATCGCCAGGCCCAGTCCGGCGCCCTGCCCCAGCTTCTGCCCGTCCGGCCCTTGCGCCCAGCGCGCCAGCAGGTCGTGCCGCTGCGCTTCGGTGATGCCCGGCCCGTCGTCGACCACGGCCAGCGTGCTCCCCCCACCGGACAGTTCGATCGTGATCGTGTGGCCGCCGTAGCGCAGCGCGTTGTCGATCAGGTTGTCCAGGATGCCCTCGACCAGCGCCGCATTCGCGAGCACGGTGAAATCGGCTTCGTCCTCCAGGCCGCGCGCGCCCAGATCGACGTTGCGCGCATCGGCGCGCGCAAGATGCCGCAGCACCGCCTCTCCGACCAGCGCGTCGAGTTTCACGGGTGTGCGCTGCAACACGGCTTCGGCCTCGTCGGCGAGCGCGAGAGCCAGCAGCTGGTCCACCAGATGGCTGGCGCGCGCCTGGCTGGTCGCGATGCGCACCAGCTGCTGCCGCCATACATCGGGCTCGCCGTTCGCCAGGCCGTAGTCGGCCAGCGCGCGGATGCCGGCCAGCGGCGTGCGCAGTTCGTGCGCCACGTTGCCGGCGAACTGGCGCTGGGCCCGCACACTGCGGTCGAGCCGGCCGAACAGCGCGTTGACCGCCGTGCCGAGGCTTTGCAGCTCACGGGCGGTATGCGGCACCGGCACCGGCGACAGGTCGCTGGCATCACGCCGGTCCAGCGTGTTCTGCAACTGGTTCAGCGGCGCCAGATCGCGCGCGATGCCGCGCCAGAGCCAGCCCGCCAGCAGAAGCATGAGCACCGTCTGCGGCAGCGTCGCATAGACCAGCAGGCGGCTCAGCAGCGCCGTGCGGGTGCGCGTGGTCTGCGCCACCACCACCTGATAAGGCTCGTTGTCGATCTCGACATGCAGCGCCACCGCCCGCAGCGCCTTGCCTTGATACGTCACGTCCGAGAAGCGGTAGACCATGCTCTCGGTCGGCGAGGTCGGATGCAACCCCGCATGGCCGGACAGCAGCGAGCCGTCGGGTCGAAGGACCGCAAAGAACACCGACTCGGTCTGGTCGAACAGCACCGCGGTGACTTCGCGCGGCGTCAGCAGCAACTGCACGCGGCCGCTCTCGTCGGCCCGCACGTTGACCGAGATGGAATAGGCGTCGTCCAGCATCGCGCGGTCGAAGGCCTGCTGCGTGAAGTAGTTGGCCACGATCATCGTGACCACGCTGCCGGCCAGCCAGGTCAGCGTGAGCGGCAGCATCACGTGCCGCAGCACGCGGGCGCGCAGCGACGGGATCGGGCGGCGCGGCGCGTCCCCTGCCGGCTCCGCCGGCACCGCGCTCACGCCTCGGCTTCCAGCAGATAGCCGATGCCGCGCAATGTGCGGATGCTGGCACCGCTGCCGACCAGCTTCTTGCGCAGCCGCGAGATGAAGGCCTCGAGCGCGTTGTCGCCGAGCGACTCGTCGAAGCTCGACAGCTTGTCCGACAGCGTCCGCTTGCTCACCGCATGGCCGGCCGGGCTCATCAGCTCCCACAGCACCTCGAACTCGCGCGCCGGCAGGTCGAGCGGCGCGCTGCCGACCGAAAAGCGCCGCGCCTTGCGATCGAGCTTGAGCTGCCCCAGCATGGCCACGTCGTCGGTGCCCTGGGCACGCCGCACCAGGGCGCGCAGCCTCGCCTCGACCTCGGCCAGATCGAAGGGCTTGCCGAGGTAGTCGTCGGCACCCGCATCGAGCCCGGCGATGCGTTCCTCGGTGCGGTCGCGCGCGGTCAGCACCAGCACCGGCGTGCGGTCGCCGCGTCCGCGGGCCTGGCGCAGCGCCGTCAGCCCGCTGCCGATCCCGCTGGTCGGGCTGGCGGTGGACGGCAGGTTGAGATCGAGCAGCACCGCATCGAAGGGCTGCACGCGCCAGAGGTAATCGGCATCGGCCACGCTCGCCGCAACGTCGACGCGATGGCCCGCATCGGCCAGGCTGCGCCGCATCACGTCGCTCAGGACCGCATCGTCTTCGACCAGGAGGATTCTCATGTGCCAAGGCTATCAGCACGGGCCTTGACCCCACAAGCGGTCCGTCAGTGATCGGTCAGTACGCGGCGTCGATAAACGGCGCCATGACTTCTGGCATCCGGGCCGCACGCATGGCCTTGCTCACCACCGCAGCTCTCGCCGCAGGGCTGGCCTGTGCACAGGCATCGGTGCCGGCGAGCGCCCGCGTCCTCACGCTGGCCGAGGTGCTGCAGGCCGCGCGCGACAGCACCGAGGTGGCCATTGCGCGCCAGTCCGTGCGGGCGGCCGAAGCCGATGTGCAGGCGGCCGACCATGCGCCCGCACCCGTGCTGTCGACCAAACTGAGTTCGATCGACCTGCAGAACGGCATCGGTGCCGGCGCGCCCGGACGCAAGCGCATCGACACGTCGCTCGGCATCGACTGGACCTGGGAGCGCGGCGGCAAGCGTGTCGCGCGCACACAGACCGCGCAACGGGCCGCCGAGGCGGCGCAAGGCGACCTGGACGAGACGCAGGTGCAGCAGTCGATTGCCGCAGGCAGCGCGTTCTACGACCTGCTGGCGGCACAGGACCGGTTGCAGGAAGTCGGCGAGATCGAACGCAGCGCGGCACAGCTGTCGGCCAGCGCGCAGCGCCGCGCGCAGGCCGGCGACCTGCCAGTACAGGACGCATCGCGCGTGCAGATCGAGGCCGAGCGCAGCCGCGTCGACACGCGCACCGCGCAGCTCGAGCGCGACCGGGCCCGGATCACGCTGGCCCAGGTGCTGGGACCCGCAGCGCAAGCCGCGACCGGCACGCCGGTCGCGAGCGCCACGGCAGACCCGACCGCCTGGAATGCCGCAACCGCCGCACCTGCAGGCGATGCCGACATCGACGCGCTGGTTGAATCGCGGGCCGACGTGCGCGCCGCCGCAGCCCGCGTGGCGGCGGCCGAAGCCGCGCTGGCCGCCGCCGAAGCGCAGCGCAGCGCGGACGTGACGCTCGGCGTGTCGCTCGACCACTATCCCGGTACCTCGGACCGGTTGCTCGAGGTCCGCGCCAGCATGCCGCTGAACTGGGGCGATCGCTTCGACGGCGAGATCGGCCGCGCGCAGGCGCAGCTCATGCAGTCGCAGGACCTGTCGGCCAAGGCACGGCTCGACGCCCGGCTCGACCTGCAGCGTCTGCGTACCGAGGCCGATGTCCAGGCGCGCCGCTGGCAGGCCTTCGACGCCGACATCCTGTCGCGCGCCCGCCAGGTGGCCGACAGCGCCGAACTCGCCTACCGCAAGGGCGCGATGTCGCTGTCGGACCTGCTCGATGCACGCCGCACGCTGCGCGCTACCCAACTCGACGCGATCGCCGCACGCGCCGACCACGCCAAGGCTGCCCTCGCCTGGCGCTTGCGCACCCAAGCCCTCGCCAGCCCATGACCGCCATGCCGCATTCCACCTCGTGCTTCCGAGCGACGTTGCACGCCCTTGCCCTGGTGATGACCGTGGCCGCCACCGGCCTGCTCGGCGCCTGCACCGATCGCAGCGCGGTCGCCGCGGTACAGGCCGAGGCACCCGCACCCAGCGTGCAGGGGAACCAGATCCGCTACGCACCCAACCACCCGCAACTTGCGATGCTCGGCGTCACGGCTGCCGTGCCGAGCCGAGCCCTGCGCGTGGAACTGCCGGCCCGGCTGGTGTGGAACGAGGAGCGCACGCAGCGCCTCTACCCGGCCTTCGCGGGCCGCGTGAGCGCGATCGAAGCCGACGTCGGCAGCCGCGTGAAGCGCGGCAGCACGCTGGCCCAGCTCGCATCGCCTGACTTCGGCGTCGCACAGGCCGAGACCGCCAAGGCGCAGGCCGAGGCCCGGCTGAGCAACGCCAACCTGCAACGCCAGCGCGAACTGTTCGATGCCGGCATCGTGGCCCGCAAGGACCTGGAGCAGGCCGAGGCCGATGCCGCGCGAGCCCTTGCCGAGGTCGCACGCACCGGCGCGCGCACCGCGATGTACGGCGGCGGCAGGGGCGGTGTCGACCAGCGGCTGGCCCTCGTCTCGGGCATCGACGGCGTGGTGGTCGAGCGCAACCTCAACCCCGGCCAGGAACTGCGGCCCGAGCAGTCCGGCGCCGGCGTGCCGGCGCTGTTCGTGCTGAGCGATCCGACCTCGCTGTGGGTGCAGATCGACGCGCGGGAATCGGAGGTCGGCACCCTGCAGCCGGGCACCGTCTTCACGCTGACCGCGCCCGGCCTGCCGGGCCAGACCTTCGAAGGCCGCGTGACCGCCGCTGCGGACTACATCGATCCGCTCAGCCGGACCATCAAGGTCCGCGGCGTGGTGGCCAACCCGGAGCGCCGCCTCAAGGCCGAGATGATCGCGACGGCCCAGTTCGAGCGCTCGCCCGGCAACGGTGTCACGGTACCGGCCTCGGCCGTACTGCTGCGAGGCACACGCCATTCGGTACTGGTGCAGGTGGAGCCCGGCGTGTTCGAGCCGCGCGAGGTGCAGATCGGCTGGTCGGGCTCGCGTGAAGTGATGATCTCGCGCGGCCTCGCGGTCGGCGAACAGGTCGTGAGCGACAACACGCTGCTGCTGGCCCGCCAGCTGCGACTCGCTCAGGACGTGGCCGTGGCGACCGCCGACGGCAAGCCATGAAGCGTCTGATCCACTACGCGCTGCACCAGCCGCTGATCATCGTGCTGGGCACGCTGCTGTTCGCGCTGGCCGGCGTGATCGCGTTCAGGAATCTGTCGGTCGAGGCCTTCCCCGACGTGACCGACACGCAGGTCACTGTCATCGCGCTGTTCCCGGGCCGGGCAGCCGAAGAGGTCGAGAAGCAGGTCACGCTGCCGATCGAGGTCGCGCTGTCGGGCCTGCCGGATTCGATCCGCGTGTTCTCGCACACGCAGTTCGGCCTGTCGTACACGGTGGTCACCTATGGCGACAAGGCCGAGGTCAACCTGGTGCGCCAGCAGGTCGCGGAGCGGCTGCGCGGCATCGACCTGCCTCCGGGCGTCGAGGCCGACATCGCGCCCAACGCCACGCCGGTCGGCGAAATCATGCGTTACCGCGTGCGCGGCGACGGCAAGAACACCACCGACCTGCGCACCATCGAGGACTGGACCGTGGAACGCGCGCTGCGCCAGGTGCCGGGCGTGGCCGACGTGGTCGCGATGGGCGGCGCCATCAAGCAGTACGAGGTGCAGCCCGACCTGGACAAGCTGCGGGCCTACAGGCTCACCTTCCAGAACCTGCTCGACGCGCTGGGCCGCGGCAATTCGAACGCGGGCGGCAGCTATGTCGCCCAGGGCGCGCAGCAGTACGCGATCCGCGGGCTCGGTCTGCTGCAGTCGGCCGACGACATCGGGCGCATCGTGGTGTCGGCACGCGGCACGACGCCGGTGCTGATCCAGGACGTTGCCCAGGTGCAGGTCGGTGCGGTGCCGCGGCTCGGCGTGAACGGACAGGACGACGACGACGACGTGGTTACCGGCATCGTCGTGATGCGCAAGGGCGAGAACCCGAGCCTGGTGCTCAAGGGCGTCAAGGACAGGATCACCGAATTGAATGCACGCGGCCTGCCGCAGGGTGTGCAGATCGTGCCCTTCTACGACCGCACCTGGCTCATGGCCAAGACGCTGTCGACCGTGTTCCGCAACCTGGTCGAAGGCGCG
>CAIQMJ010000730.1 GCA_903872875.1 uncultured Variovorax sp. | reverse complement strand
CGGCGCGGCATGTCGTCCTTCAACGGCAGGCGCGCGAGTTCGGCGTGATTGCCTGCACTGCGCACGACCAGCGCCTCGGGATAGGCAGCGATGCCGTCCAGCGCGCTACCCAGGCCGAGCGCCTGAAGGCGCCGCGTGGCGTTCGGGCCGAGCTGGATGCCGGCGCCGACTTCGCCGAATGTGCCGGCCTGCTCCAGCAGTTCGATGCGGTGCCCGCGGCGCGCCAGCGCCAGGGCCGTGGCCAGGCCACCGATGCCGCCACCGGCGACCAGGAACTCGACGGCCATGCCGTCAGCGTGCTTGGGTGGGTTCGCCCGAGGCGGCGGACGTCCTGGGTGTCTTGGCCGTTCCGCAACTGCCACAGCTCTCGCAGGCGCCGCAGCCGGAACTCTTGGCCAGCGACGCCGCCAGCGCATCGGCGCGCTGCCGATCGACCAGTCCGGCACGATGGCCGCCGGCCGCCAGCGTGGATGCCGCCGAGCGGCGCCAGCCTGCGGGCATCCAGCGCCAGACGGCGTAGATGGCGGCCAGGGCGACGATCAATCCGACGATCAATTGCTGTGTCATTTGCAGATTCCCGAGATGTTTCTAGCCCGCACCCAGCGCGACCGCGACGTGGTACGTGATGAAGCAGGCAATGTACGCCAGCCCGAACAGGTAGCCGGCCATGATCCACACGTAGCGCCATGAGTTCGTTTCGCGGCGCACCGCCGCCAGCGTCGACAGACACTGCGGCGCGAACACGAACCACACCAGCAGCGACAGCGCGGTCGCGAGCGACCAGCTGCCGGCCAGCAGCGGCTCGAGCGCGGTCGCGACGTCGTCGCCGGTGGCCGACAGCGCATACACCGTGCCGAGCGCACCCACCGCCACCTCGCGCGCCGCCATGCCCGGCACCAGCGCGATCGAGATCTGCCAGTTGAAGCCGATCGGCGCGAAGATGGTCTGCAGGCCGCGCCCGATGATGCCGGCCAGGCTGTACTGGATGGCCGGCCCGGTCGCACCTTCGGGCGGCGACGGGAAGGTCGACAGGAACCACAGCAGGATGGTCAGCGTCAGGATGATCGTGCCTACGCGCTGCAGGAAGATCCAGGCCCGCTCGTACAGGCCGAGCGTCAGGTTGCGCGGGTTGGGCCAGCGGTAGGCCGGCAGTTCCATCAGCAGCGGTGAATGCGTCGGGCCGGTGCGGAAGCGCTTCAGCACCCAGGCCACGCCCATCGCCGACAGGATGCCGAACAGGTACAGCGCGAACAGCACGACGCCCTGCAGGTTGAACACGCCACCGACGGTCTTCGCCGGGATGAAGGCCGCGATCAGCAACGCATACACCGGCAGCCGCGCAGAACAGGTCATGAGCGGCGCGATCATGATGGTCGTCAGCCGGTCGCGCCAGTTGCTGATGGTGCGCGTGGCCATCACGCCCGGGATCGCGCAGGCGAAGCTCGACAGCAGCGGGATGAAGGAACGGCCCGACAGTCCGACGGTGCCCATCACGCGGTCCAGCAGGAACGCTGCGCGCGGCAGGTAGCCCGAATCCTCCAGCGCCAGGATGAACAGGAACAGGATCAGGATCTGCGGCAGGAAGACGATCACGCCGCCCACGCCGGCCACCACGCCGTCGACCAGCAGGCTCTGCAGCATGCCTTCGGGCATCACGCCCTTCACCCAGCCGCCGAGTGCCTCGGTGCCGGCCTTGATCAGATCCATCGGCAGGTTGGCCCAGCTGAACACCGCCTGGAACATCAGGAACAGCGTGACCGCCAGCACCAGCATGCCCCACAGCGGATGGAGCACGACGCGGTCGATGCGGTCGCTGGTGTCCAGGCTGCCTTGCGGCTCGCGCACCGCCAGTCCGAGGATGCGGCGCACTTCGCGCTGCGTGGCCAGCACGTCGTCGAGTCCGGGCGCCTGCCATGGCAGCGGTGTGGCGGCAGGCACCGGCGCGTCGAGCGCGGCAAGCAGCGCGTCGGCGCCGCCCGCATGGATGCCGACGGTCTCGATCACCGGCAGGCCGAGTTCGCGCGACAGCACGGCCGTATCGACGGTGATGCCCTGCTTGCGCGCCATGTCGGTCATGTTGAGCGCCATGACCATCGGCAGGCCGAGCTTGCGCGCCTCCAGCACCAGGCGCAGGTTGAGGCGCAGGTTGGTCGCGTCGGTCACGCAGACCAGCAGGTCTGGCAGCGCCTCGCGGCTCTGGCCGGTGACGATGTCGCGCGTCACGGCCTCGTCGGCCGACAGCGCATTCAGGCTGTACGCGCCCGGCAGGTCGAGCACGAAAACCCGCCGGCCGGCCGCGGTCTGCAGCGTGCCTTCCTTGCGCTCGACCGTCACGCCGGCGTAGTTGGCGACCTTCTGCCGGCTGCCGGTCAGGAGGTTGAACAGCGCGGTCTTGCCGCAGTTTGGATTGCCGAGCAGCGCGATGCGGCCGGGTGCCGCAGCCGGTGGCGCGCCAATGGGCTGAAAGGTGATCGTGGCTTCAACCATGGCCCACGGCTCCCGGCGAGACATGGATGAAGGCGGCTTCATAGCGCCGCAGCGCGAAGGTGGTGTGGCCGAGCCGCACCGCGATCGGTTCGCGCCCCGGCGTGCCGCTCGCGATGATCCGCACCGCCTCGCCGGGCACGAAACCGATTTCTGTCAGGCGAAGGACGAGTTCCCGGTCCTCCGCGCTGGCGGGACGGGCGACGTCGAGCACCGTGGCCCATTGATGGTCGGGAAGCTGGTCCAGCCGCAGGCCGGAAAGCATCGGCGCGGCGGCGTTGTCGTTGTGATCCACTTGGGCGAAGCGACCCGTGTACCGGGTGCATGGAGTGTCAAAACACGAATGCTAGCAATTCGCAATCGTCAAGGCCACCCATGCCCTCAACAAACGTGGCGCCCGCTCAGTTCAGGCCGAGCATCCCGCGCAGTTTCGACAGGTCTTCGGCCAGCGTGTTGACGCGGCCGGCCAGCAACTTGCGGTCGCGTTCGGTGAGTTTCGAATAGGTCTCGAAGCCGCCATCCACAGTGCGGTACTTGGCCAGCGTGTCGAACACGACCTTGAAGTTCGCGTCGGTCTTGTCCGAGAACACCTTGTTCTCGCGCGCGACCAGCGGGCGCAGCAGTTCGACGATCTTGTAGGCGCCTTCGAAGTTCGACTGGAAGTCCCACAGGTCGGTGTGGCTGTAGCGGTTCTCTTCGCCCGAGATCTTGGTCGCGGCGACCTCTTCCATGAGCACCGCGGCACCGCCCACCACCTTCTCCGGCGGGAAGGTCAGCGCGCCCAGGCGCTTCTGCAGTTCGAGCACATCGGCCAGCAGCTTGTCGGCGAAGGGGTCGAGTTCCTTGGTGTTCTTCTGCGTCCACAAGCCGTATTCGATGCGGTGGAAGCCGCCGAATTCCGGGTCCTTCTCGGCCTTTTCATGGTCGTCGGCACGCGAGTCGATGGCGCTGTCCATGTCGCTGAAGAGCTCGGCCACCGGCTCGATGCGCTCGTAGCTCGTTCGCGTGGGTGCGTAGAGCCTCCTGGCCTTCTCGATGTCGCCGGCCTTCACCGCCGCCGTGAAGACGCGCACATCCGCGACCAGCTTGCGCACGTTCTCGGCCACGTAGATCTTGTAGTCGGCGATCGGGCCGACCAGATCGAGCGGCGCCACGGCGGCCGTGGCGCTGACGCCATGCAGGCCGGCGGCGCACAGGGCGAGAGTGGCGATGAAGCGTCGGCGAATTTGCACGGACATGGATCTCCTTGGGTAAGTACGTTGCGGCGAAAAAATGGTGGGCGGGCGCTACGCCGGCCTGGTGGCGTCCATCAGCGCGCGGCCGAGCCAGTCGCGCGCATCGCGCACGCCCGGCAGCGCAAAGAAGAAACCGCCGCCGATCGGCTTGATGTATTCCTCCAGCGGCTCTCCGTCGAGCCGCTTCTGCACGGTGATGAAGCCCTTCTCGAGGTCGGCCTGGTAACAGATGAAGAGCAGCCCCATTTCGAGCTGCCCGGACTTGGTGACGCCGTTCGAGTAGTTGAACGGCCGGCGCAGGATCAGGTTGGCCTCGGACGCCGGGGTGCGTGGATGGGCCAGCCGGATGTGGGCATCCATCGGCGTGACCCTGCCTTCCGGGTCCCTCGTGTAGTCGGGTACGTCGTGCTCGGTCGCGCCCGGCCCTGCACCGAGCGGCGCGCCGCTGGGCTTCACGCGGCCCATGATCGCTTCCTGCTCGCGCAGCGGCGTGCGGTCCCAGCGCTCGACGAAGTTGCGGATGATCCGCACGGCCTGGTAGCTGCCGTCGCGCGCCCAGACCGGCTCGTCGTCGTCCGCACCGATCCAGACGATGCGCTCCATCAACGCCGCATCGGCGCCGTCGGGATTGGCGGAGCCGTCGCGAAAACCCAGGAAGTTGCGCGCACTCTCGGCCGGTTTGCCGGGCACCGCCGGTATCGGCGGCACGGTGCCTTCCTGCTTCCAGTGCAGCACCAGCAGGTCGGGCGTGTTCTTGATGATGTCCCGCAGCGCGTGGATGTTGGTGTCGGGCGTGTTGGCGCAGAACTGGATCGACAGGTCGCCGTGGCACAGCGCCGCGTCGAGCGCGTCGTTCGGGTGCCGCTGCATCGTGCTCAGGCGCTTCGGCTTCTGCGCGGCCAGGCCGAAACGCTCGTCGAACAGCGTCTCGCCCAAGGCGACCGTGACGGTCAACGCGTCCGGCTGCACCACCGGCCCCAGGATGCCGGAGCCGGCCGGCGGCAGCAGCGGATCGGGGTCGAGCTGCGGGCCGCCCTGCGTCAGGAAGGCGATGCGTTCGGTCAGCGTGCGGAACAGCCGTTCGAGGTCGGTGCGGTTCTCGGCCAGCACGAAGAACGACGCGATCATGCCGGCTGTCGGCCGCGGCGTGACGATGCCGGCCTGGTGACGGCCGATGCAGGGCACGCGGTCCTGCGTGCGGCTGCTCTGCGGCGCGTCGGTGACCTGGGCGCCCGCAGCCGGCCCCTCCGGCTGTCCGGATGGCGCAGCGGCGCGCGCGGCCGACAGTCCGGCCAGTGCGGCGCTCGCGACGCCCAGGCGGCCCAGCAGGCGTCGCCGTGGCGGCGATGCCGGACCCGCGTCGTCGGTCGATTTCGGGCTCGAGGGATCTTGCGATGCCATGGTGCCCCTCGTCATTCGAGGCCGAGGGCCGCGTTGACCTTGCCCAGCGACTCGGCCAGGGCGCGCACCGGTTCGGCAAGTGCCTTGCGCTGGTTCTCGTCGAGCGCCGTGGACTTGAAACCCTCACCCGCGCGGAAGGGCGCCAGCGCGGCATCGAAGGCGGTGAAGCCCTGCTCGACTTCCTTGTTCAGCGGCGGCGCGGCCTTGGCCAGCAGCGGCGACAACAGGTCGAAGATCTTCTTCGTGCCGTCGAAGCTGCCCTGCAGGTTGACCAGTTCGCCATGGCCATAGTGGTCTTCGCCGCCCGCCGGCAGGTTGTCCGCCACGCGCCGCAACAGCTTGGACGCCGAGCCCGCCAGCCGCTCCGGCGGCACGTTGAGCGCGCGAAGGCGCTGCTTCAGCGTGTCGACGTCGGCCACCAATTGCTCGGCCACCGGCGTGAGGCCGGCCATGTCCTTGCGATCGAACAGCGCGTACTCGAGACGATGGAAGCCGGTGAACGCCGGATCGGCCTCGCGCTGGCCGAAGTAATCGGCGCGCGCATTCAGCCGGGTGTCGAGGTCGGCGAACAGCTCGGCCATCGGCTCGATGCGTTTGTAGGCCTGGTGGGCCGGCGCATACGCCGCCTGCGCCTGGGCCAGGTCGCCGGCCTTGACGGCGTCCGCCAACGCACGCGCCGCATCTTCGAGCGTGCCCGCTTCGAGCGCCAGGAACACGCGGTATTCGGCCAGTGCGCCCACGTAGTTGACCAGCGAAGGACGCGCTGCCTCCGCCTCGGACGCAGCCGAGGGCGTGACGTGCAGCCTGCCGCGCGGATTGCTCAGCAGGCCGCAGGTGATGTCGAAGGTGCCGGGCTGCAGCTTGACCGTCATGGTCTGGGAGAAGCCGGGCGCGATGTTCTCGCGCTCCTCGACCACCATCACGCCATCGAGGATCTCCCACTCGAGCGCACGGGTCGACTGGTTGACGATGGTGAACGTGGTGCGGCCCGCCGGCACGGTGATCTCGTTGGGCTCGCACACGTTGCCGCGGATGGTCACGGTGACCGCGTTGTCGGCCGCCTTGGCGGGCGCCTTCTTCGCGACGCCCGAGGCGTACCAGAAGGCAACGAGGCCGGCGACCACCAGCAGCGCGGAGCCGGCCACGGCGACGCGCATCAGCGAAGAGGATTTCGGGGGAGCAGAAGACATCGATGGCACTCAGCGGACTGCGGCACGGCCGGGCGCGGGCGCCTGCGCCACCGGGCGGAAAAAGAAGAACAGGGTGACGGCGAGGAAGACGAGGTAGACGATGACCTCGCCCACCACGGGTGCAGCCTGGTAGCCGAGCAGGCCTGACAGCACGGCACCCAGTGGGCTGTCCATCGGCAGCGACTCGCTCATGTCGACCACCACGCCCTGGAGCTGGTTCCAGACGCCGCCCTCGTGCAGCTTGCGCAGCACGCCCGCCAGCAGCCCGGCCGCCACCAGCAGGATGAACACGCCCGTGTAGCGGAAGAAGCGGCGCAGGTCGAGCCGCACGCCGCCGGAATAGAGCCCGTAGCCGACCGCCACCGAGACAGCGATGCCGGCCAGCGCGCCGACCGGCGCTTCCCAGCCGCTGCTCTGCTGGAAGATCGCGAGCAGGAAGAAGACCGACTCGAGCCCTTCGCGCGCCACGGCGAGAAAGACCATGCCGATCAGCGCCCAGGCCTGGCCGTCGCTTTGCGTCAGTGCGCGGTCGATCGAGGCCTGCAGTTCGCCCTTGATCGAGCGTGCCGCCTTGCGCATCCAGAACACCATCGACGTCAGCATGACCACGGCGATCAGCCCGACCACGCCTTCGAACAGTTCCTGCTGCTTCTGAGGGAATTCAGCCGCCAGCAGTTGCAGGCCGGCGCCAGCGAACAGCGAGAGCGCGGTGGCCAGCAGCACGCCGACCCAGACCGCCGGCATCAGGCCGCCGCGGCCGCTTTTCTGGAGGTAGCTGGCAACGATGCCGACGATGAGCGCGGCTTCGATGCCCTCGCGCAGCATGATGAGAAATGGTATGAGCATCGGAATCGGGAGAGCGGAACAGGCGTCCCCCGGGAACCGGCGCATCGCGCGCCTCGGCTGCAGGGACGCACCGAGGATAACGCATCAAACGAGAGCGATTCTCATCTACGAGGAATGACCCGCTCTCCCGAACGGGTCTATCCGACCACCGGCCGGCGCCACACGCCGTCGCCGAATGCAACGATCGTCAGGCGGCCAGCAACTGGCGCAGCACGAAGGGCAGGATACCGCCGTGCTTGTAGTAGTCGACCTCGATCGGCGTGTCGATGCGCAGGCGCACCGTCACTTCCTGGTGGCTGCCGTCCGGACGATGCACGACCAGCTTCACATCCATCTGCGGCTTGAGTTCGCCGCCGATCACGACGTCGATCTTCTCGTCGCCGGTCAAGCCCAGGCTTTGCCACGAATCGGCGCCGCGGAACTGCAGCGGCAGCACGCCCATGCCGACCAGATTGGCGCGGTGGATGCGCTCGAAGCTGCGCGCGATCACGGCCTTGATGCCCAGCAGCTGCGTGCCCTTGGCGGCCCAGTCGCGCGACGAGCCGGTGCCGTATTCCTCGCCGCCGAACACCACCGTCGGCACGCCCTGCTCGATGTACTTCATCGCGGCGTCGTAGATGAACATCTTCTCGTTGCCGGGCTGGAAGCGCGTCAGGCCGCCCTCTTCCTGCGTGCCGTTGGCGTCGGGCGGCAGCATCAGGTTCTTGATGCGCACGTTGGCGAAGGTGCCGCGCATCATCACGTCGTGGTTGCCGCGGCGCGAACCGTAGCTGTTGAAGTCGGCCTTCTGCACGCCGTTGGCCTTGAGCCAGATGCCGGCGGGCGAGCTTTCCTTGATCGATCCGGCCGGCGAGATGTGGTCGGTGGTGATCGAGTCGCCGAACAGCGCCATCACGCGCGCACCCTTGATGCCGGGGTCGGAGGCGTGCGGCTTCATCTTGAAGCCCTCGAAGAACGGCGGCTCGGCGATGTAGGTCGAGCCCGGCCAGTTGTAGACCTGGCCGCTCACGCCCTGGATGCTGCTCCAGAGCTTGCCGGGGTTGTCCTTGATCTGGTCGTAGTTCTTGCGGAAGGCCTTCGCGTTCATCGCGAAACCCAGCAGCGAATCGATTTCCTGCGCGGTCGGCCAGATGTCACCGAGGTAGACGTCCTTGCCCTTGTGGCCCTTGCCGACCGGCTGCGTCATCAGGTCGACCGTCACGTTGCCCGCAATGGCGAAGGCCACCACCAGCGGCGGCGACGCCAGGAAGTTGGCCTTGATGTTCGGATGGATGCGCGCCTCGAAGTTCCGGTTGCCCGACAGCACGGCCGCGCCGATCAGGTCGTTCTGCGTGATGACCTCGTTGATCTCGGGCGCGAGGTCGCCGGCATTGCCGATGCAGGTCGTGCAGCCGTAACCCGCCAGGTAGAAGCCGAGCTTCTCGAGGTACGGCAGCAGGCCGGCCTTCTCGAGGTATTCGGTCACGATGCGCGAGCCGGGCGCCAGCGACGTCTTCACGTGCGGCTTGACCCTCAGGCCGGCTTCGACCGCCTTCTTGGCCAGCAGGCCGGCGGCCAGCAGCACGCTCGGATTCGATGTGTTCGTGCACGAGGTGATGGCCGCGATCAGCACGTCGCCATTGCCGATCGTCACCTTGGGCGGCGGCGCCTTGGGTGCGGTGGCAGCGACGTGCGCAGCCGCCTTGGTCGAGCGGTTGGCTTCCATCTCGACAGAT
>CAIQMJ010000729.1 GCA_903872875.1 uncultured Variovorax sp. | reverse complement strand
GGCACCGACTGCGGCCATCTGCCGCATCAGACCCTTGGGCCGGTAGGCGCGGCGCATCGCATGACGCAACCGATCGGCGATGGCCGCATCGTCCTGCCGATACGCCGGGCCGGCGATCAGCCGGATCAGGCCGACGCTGTGCGCCACCAGCGCGTCCTCGCTGCTGCCCGCGGGTCGGCGCATCAGGAGGCCCAGCACGTCGGAACGCGGACCGGGCAGCCCCCGCGCACCGCTGGAACTCATGATGCTCACCAGGCTCGCCACGCGTTCCGGCGCGGTGGCCGCCATGCGCTGCGCGATCATGCCGCCCATCGACGCGCCGACCACGCGCACGTGCCGGATGCCCAGCGCGTCGAGCACGCCCAGCGCGTCGTTCGCCATGTCCTGCACGCTGTACGCCGACTGCACCTTCAGCCCGAGCCGGTAGCGCAGTCCCTGCCACAGCACGTTCGTGTTGCCGGCCTGGTCGAAGCCCTGGCTGAGCCCGGCATCGCGGTTGTCGTGACGTATGACCCGGAAGCCGGCATCGACCAGCGCCTGCACCAACGCTTCGGGCCATGCGATCAGCTGCATGCCAAGGCCCATGATGAGCATGACCACGGGCCGGCCTTCGCCGCCGGTGTCTTCGACCTCGATCTCGATGCCGTTGGCATGAACTTTCATCGGAATTCCCCTTCGCGCAGCCATTTGGTGGCCACCCATTTTTCGCCAGCCAGCACCGGCGCACCACCATGCAGCGTGCGCGTGTCCGGATGGGGCCGCTCGTAGCTGAAGAACACAGCAGTGCCACGTTTCGGCGCGACCTCCAGACCCACATCCGGAAAGGTGGTTGCCCCCCCCTGCTCCGGCTCCTGCAGATACATCACGAGCGTCGCGACGCGCTGCCCGCCGCGCCGCAGGATGGACGGCGTACCCGGCTCGCCGGGATCGAAATAGTCGTAGTGCGGCCGATACTGCGCGCCAGGTGCGTAGCGCAGCACCTGGAGGCCCTCGCCGAACTCCAGCGGCCAGCGCAGCAATGCGGCGATGCGCTGCTCGACGCGCGCGACGACCTCGTTCTCTCCGCGTTCGAAGAACATGCCGTCGCTGGTGCGATCGATATTGAGCGCCTCGCCACCGGTCTTGGTCTCGACCGTGAGCGAGCGTGCAAGACGCCGTCTCGCCGCGGCGATCAGTGCCTCGCATTCGTCGTCGGACACGAGATCGCCGAACACGACGACCCGCGGATGCGCCATGGTCTGGAGCACCGGCACGCGGCGGTCACCCGCATCGACATACAGCGGAGAGGCCGAGAGATCGGGCCCCGGCATCGACACGTTCGGCCCAGGCGGCTCGACCAGCGGGCCTCCGGACTCGATCGTTGCAAGCACCGCGGTGGCCACGTCGGCATGCCAGCCGGCTTCCCGCATGGAGGCCAGCAGGGCCGCCACCGAATGGCCGGCAGCCAACTGGTCGATCATCCAGGTGCGCAACTCGGGCGTGACGGACTGGCTCACGACATCAGGCCTTTCTGCGGAACACCAGCCGCTCGGGGGTCGACACCTCGGCCGCGAACACATAGCCCTCGAGGTCGAATTTCTCCAGCGCCTTGGGCGTGGCGGACTTGTGAAGCACGGCCCAGCGCGCCATCAGGCCACGGGCGCGCTTGGCGAAGAAGCTGACGATCTTGTACTTGCCGCCCTTCCATTCCTCGAACACGCACTCGACGACGCGGGCCTTGAGCACCTTCAGGTCGACGGAGCGGAAATACTCCTGCGACGCCAGGTTGATCACGACAGGGGTGCGGTCGGCGGCCAGGCGCTCGTTCAGATGCGCAGCGATGCGATCGCCCCAGAAGGCGTACAGGTCCTTGCCGCGCGGATTCGCGAGTTGCGTTCCCATCTCCAGGCGATAGGGCTGCAACCGGTCCAGCGGACGCAGCACGCCGTAGAGTCCGCTCAGGATGCAGATGTGATCCTGCGCCCAGGCCATCTGCGCGACGCCGAGGCTGCGCGCGTCCAGGCCGCCATACACGTCGCCGTCGAAGGCCAGCGCCGCCTGCCGCGCATTCTTCGGCGTGCCTCTGGACGACCACGCCGCATAGCGCGCGACATTGAGGGCCGACAGCTTGTCCGACAAGCTCATGAGTTCGGCGATCTGCTGCGGCGACTTCTCGCGCAAAAGGCCGATCAGCTCGGCGGCCGGGCCGCGCGGACCCTCGAACACGGGTTGGGTGGCAGGGACGTCATCGGCAACGGGCGTGTCGTAGTCCAGCGATTTGGCGGGCGAGAGCAGGAAGAGCATGGATGGAATTATGGGCATGGCCGGAGACGCTTCCCCCGGTGGCCTGACCGTGGCCCCGGTAAAATCGGGGCTTACCCATCCTGCCAGCGACGGCGCCTTGCGTGCCGTTCGACATCTGCCATCCCATGAGCGAACCCATCAGCCAACCCGGCCTCGAGAGCCTGTCCAAATCCTTCGAACCCGCTGCCATCGAGGCGCACTGGGGCCCCGAGTGGGAACGCCGGGGCTACGCGAAGGCGGGCTTCCGCGGCACGCAGGCACCGAAGGACGGCGCAGACTCGTTCGCCATCCAGCTCCCGCCGCCTAACGTGACCGGCACGCTGCACATGGGCCATGCGTTCAACCAGACGATCATGGACAGCCTGACGCGCTACCACCGCATGAAGGGCGACAACACGCTGTGGGTGCCGGGCACCGATCATGCGGGCATCGCCACGCAGATCGTGGTGGAGCGTCAGTTGCAGGAGCAGAAGATCAGCCGCCACGACATGGGCCCGACGCCCGCCGAGGCGCGCAAGAACTTCGTCGCCCGCGTCTGGGAATGGAAGGAGAAGAGCGGCAACACCATCACCGGACAGATGCGCCGCATGGGCGACACGGTCGACTGGAGCCGTGAGTACTTCACGATGGACGAGGACCTCTCGGACGTCGTCACCGACACCTTCGTGAAGCTCTACGACGAAGGCCTGATCTACCGCGGCAAGCGCCTGGGCAACTGGGACCCGGTGCTGAAGACCTCCGTCAGCGACCTGGAGGTCGAAAGCGAGGAAGAAGACGGCTCGCTCTGGCACATCGCCTATCCGCTGGAAGACGGCAGCGGCACGCTGACCGTCGCGACCACACGGCCCGAGACGATGCTCGGCGACACCGCCGTGATGGTTCATCCGGAAGACGAGCGCTACAGGCACCTGATCGGCCAGCGCGTGAAGCTGCCGCTGGTCGGCAAGCTGATCCCGATCATCGCGGACGACTACGTCGACAAGGCCTTCGGCACCGGCGTCGTGAAGGTGACGCCCGCCCACGACTACAACGACTACGCCGTCGGCCAGCGCCACAAGCTCGAGATGATCGGCGTGCTCACGCTCGATGCGACCATCAACGACAACGCGCCCGAGAAATACCGCGGCATGGACCGTTTCGTCGCGCGCAAGGCGATCGTGGCCGACCTGGAAGCACTCGGCCTGCTGGTCGAGGTCAAGAAGCACAAGCTGATGGTGCCGCGCTGCGCGCGTTCCGGCGCCATCGTCGAGCCGATGCTGACCGACCAGTGGTACGTCGCCATGACGCGCCCCGGCGCCGACGGCGAGTCCATCGCGCAGAAGGCGATCGACGTGGTGAAGTCGGGCGAGGTGCGCTTCGTGCCCGAGAACTGGGTCAACACCTACAACCACTGGATGGAGAACATCCAGGACTGGACCATCTCGCGCCAGCTCTGGTGGGGCCACCAGATCCCTGCGTGGTACGACGAGGACGGCAAGGTTTACGTCGCGCACGACGAGGCCGAAGCGCAGGCCAAGGCGCCCGGCAAGACGCTGAAGCGGGACGAGGATGTGCTCGACACCTGGTACTCGTCGGCGCTGGTGCCCTTCTCATCGCTCGGCTGGCCCGAGCAGACGAAGGAACTCGAGCTGTACCTGCCGTCTTCCGTGCTGGTGACCGGCTACGACATCATCTTCTTCTGGGTCGCCCGGATGATCATGATGACCAAGCACTTCACCGGCAAGGTGCCGTTCAGGGACGTCTACATCCACGGGCTGGTGCGCGACGCACAGGGCAAGAAGATGAGCAAATCCGAAGGCAACGTGCTCGACCCGGTCGATCTGATCGACGGCATCGCACTGCCGGAACTGCTGGACAAGCGCACGCAGGGCCTGCGCAAGCCCGAGACGGCGCCGCAGGTGCGCAAGAACACGCAGAAGGAGTTCCCCGACGGCATACCGGCCTTCGGCGCCGACGCGCTGCGCTTCACCTTCGCATCGCTGGCGTCGCTCGGCCGCAGCATCAACTTCGACAGCAAGCGCTGCGAGGGCTACCGCAACTTCTGCAACAAACTCTGGAACGCCACGCGCTTCGTGCTGATGAATTGCGAGGGCCAGGACTGCGGCTTGCGCGAGCACACCAAGGAAGAGTGCGCGGTCGGCGGGCCGGCGCATGGCTACCTGAGCTTCAGCCGCGCCGACTACTGGATCGTGTCGCAGCTGCAGCGCGTCGAGGCCGAAGTCGCCAAGGGCTTCGAGGAATACCGCCTCGACAACGTCGCCAACGCGATCTACCAGTTCGCCTGGGACGAGTTCTGCGACTGGTACCTCGAGATCGCCAAGGTGCAGTTGCAGACCGGCGAGGCACCACAACAGCGCGCCACGCGCCGCACGCTGATCCGCACGCTCGAAACCCTGCTGCGCCTGGCACATCCGGTGATTCCGTTCATCACCGAGGCACTCTGGCAAAAGGTCGCGCCCGTGGCAGGCCGCGCGGCCGACTCGATCATGATCGCTGCGTACCCGCAGAGCCAGCCGGAGAAGATCGATCCGGCTGCAGAAGCGCATGTGGCGCGTCTCAAGGCGTTGGTCGATGCCTGCCGCACGCTGCGCGGCGAAATGAACGTGTCGCCCGCGACGCGCCTGCCGTTGTACGCCGTGGCCGACAACGTGGCCGACCGTGCGTTCCTGCGTGACGCCGCGCCGGTCCTGCAGTCGCTCGCCAAGCTGAAGGAAGTCAAGGTGTTCGACGACGAGGCAAGCTGGGCCTCCGCTGCAGAGGCCGCGCCGGTTGCAGTAGTCGGCGCAGTGCGTTTCTGCCTTTACATGGAAATCGACAAGGCAGCTGAAAAAGCACGTATCAGCAAGGAAATCACGCGCATCGAAGGTGAAATTGCCAAGGTGAATGGCAAGTTGGGGAATGAAGCCTTTGTGGCCAAAGCGCCTACTGCGGTGATCGCCCAGGAACGACAACGGCTGGAGGACTTCAACGCCACAGTCTCGCGACTACAGGCACAGCTTTTGCGTCTGTCATGAATAGACTTCCAAACGTCTCAAAGTGCAATTAGTATCTCTGGGACGCTCACTTTTTTATACAAATGTCCAATTCGACGACGCGTATTCGCAAGGCCGTTTTTCCAGTCGCGGGCTTCGGCACCCGCTTTCTGCCGGCAACCAAGGCGCAGCCCAAGGAAATGCTGCCGGTCGTCGACAAGCCACTGATCCAGTACGCGGTCGAAGAAGCCTATGCCGCCGGCATTCGCGACATGATCTTCGTGACGGGCCGCAACAAGCGCGCCATTGAAGACCACTACGACACCGCCTATGAACTCGAAAGCCAGCTCGAAGCGGCCGGCAAGACGGCACTGCTGGAGATCACGCGGGCCGTGATGCCTTCGGACATGACCGTCTCCTATGTGCGCCAGCCGCGCATGCTGGGCCTGGGTCATGCCGTGCTGTGTGCCGAGCATCTGGTAGGCAACGAGCCCTTCGCGGTCCTGCTGGCCGACGACCTGATGGTCGGCCCGAAGGGCGGCAAGCCGGTGCTCGCACAGATGACGGAAGCTTTCGGCCAACTCGGCCGCTCGCTGCTGGCGGTACAGGAAGTGCCGCTGGACCAGGTCAAGCGCTACGGTATCGTGGCCGGCGACCAGATCGAGGAAGGCCTTGTCAAGGTCAACCGCATGGTCGAGAAGCCGTCGCCCGAATCTGCACCCTCTCGCCTCGGCGTGGCTGGCCGCTACGTGCTGACGCCGGGCGTGTTCGCCGAGATCCGCAACCAGCCCAAGGGCGCTGGCGGCGAGATCCAGCTGACCGACGGCATTGCTGCGCTGATGAAGAAGGAAGCCGTCTATGCCTACGCCTACAAGGGCGTACGCTACGACTGCGGCAGCAAGGAAGGCTTCCTGCAGGCCAGCGTCGAACTCGCACTGGAGCACCCGGAAGTCGGCGCCCAGTTCCGCGAATACCTCAAGAGCCTGGCGCTCTGATAGCGCGTTCCACGGCTGCCCGGCGCGCTCAGCGCCGGCGCAGCACGTGGATGAAATCGCTCCCGACGGTCTGCTGCTCGACCAGCGCGTTCCCGGTCTGGCGAGCGAAGGCCTGAAAGTCCCGCACCGAGCCCGCATCGGTCGAGACAACCCTGAGCAGCTCACCGCTTTGCATCTCGTTCAGCGACTTCTTCGCCTTGAGGATCGGCAGCGGGCAGTTCAGCCCGCGTGTGTCTAGTTCCTTGTGGATCTGCATGGCATGCTTCGGGCTCAGGCCTCGGCCGGCGGATCGACCCGGCGTGGCCATTCGGTGAACTGCGGCTCGTAGCCGCGCGTGCGCAGCCAATCGGCCAGCGCGTAGCCGGTGCCCGCCGGCCAGCACTTCACGTCGCCGAGGTCGTAGAGCTTGTAGTCGACCAGTTCAGGCGAAAGCCGCACCTCACCATCCGCCACTGCGTGGTAAGCGATGATCACCTGGTTCATGCGCTTGAATTCGTAGACGCCGACCAGCTTGAGCGCGCTCGCGTCGAGATTGGTCTCTTCCTTGATCTCGCGGGTGATGCCCTCTTCCGGTGTTTCGCCGGCCTCCATGAAGCCGGTGATCAGCGCGTAAGCCTTGTGCGCCCACGCGGCATTTCGGGCCAGCAGCACCTGGCCGCGGTACTCGACGATCGCGGCGAGCACCGGGGTCGGGTTGTTCCAGTGGGTCCAGCCGCAGGCCGGACAACGCAGCCGCGTGGTCGGCCCGCTGTCTTCCATCAGCTCGATGTCGGTCAGCGCGGTGGCACAGGCGGGGCAGTAGGTGGGGACGAACATGGTGTGAGCCTCAGGCGGGAAAGACGCCGGTCGAGAGGTAACGATCGCCGCGATCGCACACGACGAAGACGATGGTTGCGTTCTCGACGTTCTTGGCGACTTCGAGTGCCACCCACAGCGCGCCGGCAGCCGAGATGCCGCCGAAGATGCCCTCCTCGCGCGCCAGCCGGCGGCACATCTCTTCGGCGTTGTCCTGGCTCACGTTGATCACCTGGTCGACGCGGCTCGGGTCATAGATTTTCGGCAGGTACTCCTGCGGCCACTTGCGGATGCCGGGTATGCGCGAACCGTCGTCCGGCTGCGCCCCGATGATCTGCACGCCGGGATTCTTTTCCTTCAGGAAGCGCGATACGCCCGTGATCGTTCCGGTGGTGCCCATGGCACTCACGAAATGCGTGACACGGCCTTGCGTGTCATTCCATATTTCCGGGCCCGTTGTTTCGTAATGAATGCGCGGGTTGTCGGGGTTCGCGAACTGATCGAGCACCCGCCCCTTGCCTTGGGCCACCATCTGGTCGGCCAGGTCGCGCGCGTATTCCATGCCGCCGCTCTTGGGCGTGAGCAGCAATTCCGCGCCGAACGCCTTCATCGTCTGCGCACGCTCGACAGACAGATCCTCCGGCATGATGAGCACCATGCGGTAGCCCTTGATGGCCGCCGCCATCGCAAGCGCGATGCCAGTGTTGCCGGAGGTTGCCTCGATCAGCGTGTCGCCTGGCTTGATCTCGCCGCGCTCCTCTGCGCGCTTGATCATCGAGAGCGCCGGCCGATCCTTCACCGAACCGGCGGGGTTGTTGCCTTCGAGCTTGCCGAGGATCACGTTGCCGCGCCGCGTGTTGTCGGCTGCGTCGATGCGCTGGAGCGCGACCAGCGGCGTCTTGCCGATGGCGTCTTCGATGGTGGGATAGGTCATGTTTCTCTCGTGTCGCGCTGCTTGCAGCAGCCTGGAACACCCGCCGACGACATTATTGGCTTGCGGATCTGCGGGATCATGCCGCGCACTGTGCCATAATTTTGAGCTGCACTCTCCCGCGCCCGGGTGGTGAAATTGGTAGACGCAGGGGACTCAAAATCCCCCGCCGCAAGGCGTGCCGGTTCGATTCCGGCCCCGGGCACCATGGTCTTTACCGTGGTCTGGAACATTCTCCAGCACTCCTTTCGTTTGGCTGCAACGCCGGGCTTGCACCTAAAATTCCGCCCGCGACTGCAGCGGCGCCTCCGCTGTGGGATCGCAGACTCCAGGAGATGCCGATGGCTACCGCAAAATCCAACCCGTCCCCACGTCGGCTCCTCCGCTGGACGCTGACACTTCTCGTCATTGTGGCGGCGGTCGCAGCAGCCATATCGACCTTCAGTTATCTCAAGCCTCACCTGCATCTGCCAGGCGTCGGCGATCGGGATGGCGAAAAACGGGCAGCGATGGAGTTGTGCTGGCAGGAACAGGGCACAACCAAGCCCGGCACGCGGATCGAAGGTGGCGCATGTGACACGCTCGATCGTCTGTTCATGCCCAAGATCACCTCGGAAGCCTACGGTATCTACAACCCCGGCGCGAACACACAGGTTCGCTGAGCTTCTCATGGCCGTTCTGAGAACTGGCTAGGCAATCTGCACAAGCGCGGCATCGACGCGCGCCATCTCGCGCAGCAGCACGTTCACTGCGGCGAGAACGAGCGGCCAGTCCTTGCCGCGCAATGCCGTCTGCACCGCCATCGCCGCGTTGGCAGCACGGTGGGCGGCAATGCTCGACAACGCTCCCCTGAGCGTATGGGCATGCTCCGCCACCCGGTGATGGTCGTGCGCATTCGCCGCTGACAGCATTTCCCGGCCGCGCTCGCCCATGTCGACCCGCATTACCGCAGCCACCTCCAGTGCGGCACGCAGATCGCCACCCATGTTTCGCAGGAAGGCCTCGACATCGATCGCCAGCGACACATCGAACATGCCAGCCCATGGCGTCGGTGCAGATGGTGGCATTGGCGCGGAAATCGTTGTTTCGACCAGAGCCGCAGGAGGCTCGACAGCCACCGTCTGGTCGCCGCCAAGCGTATGCGGATCAACGTCCGGCAGCGTGTCGCGCGACAGCCGGCCGGCAGCCTCCAGCGCCTCGCGGATCGCCTGGGCCAGTTGCGCGGGCGCGACCGGCTTGGAGACGTAGGCATCCATCCCGGCGGCCAGGCATTTGTCACGATCGCCCGCCATCGCATGCGCAGTCAGCGCGACGATTGGCGTGCGGCGTCCACGCGGACGCGCCGACTCCACAGCCCGGATGCGGGCCGTCGCATCGAAGCCGCTCAACATCGGCATCTGGACATCCATCAACACCAGATCGAACTCGCGCGACTGCCAGCGGCGCACCGCTTCTTCGCCATCGCGCGCCACCGTCACGACGTGGCCCATCTGGGCCAGCAGGTGGGACATCAGAAGCTCGTTGACGGCGTGATCCTCGGCGAGCAGCACGGCCAGCCCCGGCGTGGGCGCCGGCTCGAGGGGCATTGGTTCGGTCTGAACGTTCAGTTCATCTTCAGCCTGCGAGAAAACCGCCGTGAACCGGAAGGTGCTTCCTTCGTTGGGGCGGCTGATCACGTGGATCACGCCACCCATCATCGCCACCAAGCGCGCGCAAATCGCCAACCCCAGGCCAGTCCCGCCAAAGCGACGGGTGGTCGAGGCATCCGCCTGGGTGAACGCCTCGAAGATCTGCTGCTGCTTCTCGGCCGAAATGCCGACACCGGTATCACGCACTGTGAACAGCAGCCGGAACTGGTCGGGTGACAGATCGACCTGGTTTGGCGCCACCCGGATCGTGACCATCACGCGGCCCCGGTCGGTGAACTTGACCGCATTCGAAACGAGGTTCGAGATGATCTGCCGCAGCCGCCCGGGATCGCCTTCGATCTTGCGCGGCACGTCGGGGGCGATGTCGACGCCGAGGTGCAGGCCCTTGGCCTCCGCAGCGGGTGCATGAAGGGCGACGGCCTCCTTGACCCAGCGCGCCAGATCGAAGCGGATCTGCTCGAACACCAGCTTGCCGGCCTCGATCTTCGACAGGTCGAGGATGTCGTT
>CAIQMJ010000728.1 GCA_903872875.1 uncultured Variovorax sp. | reverse complement strand
GCCAGGGTGTGATGCGACGAGGCCAGGATCATGGCGCACACCGCGTTGGTGCTCCAGGTGACGCCGGCGGTCGGCCGGCCCTGCCGGCCGACGATCAGCACCATGGCATTGGCCCAGTCGATGCGATGCCGTTCGAACCATGCGATCACCCGGTGCCCGGTGTCGAGGCCGACGAGAAAGAAGGTGGCGATCAGCACCTTGTTCATCGGCACCGTGGCGTCCACCGCGTTCCCCGTCGCTTCGAGGTAATGCGTGCGCAGGTCCGCGGCGGTGAAGGTCTCGGGCCATGCGAGCGCGCGCTCGATGTAGCGCTCGGTGAGCGCGCAGGCGTAGTGCACCATGTTCGCGATGGCCGTTTCGCGGCCCCGGTAGGCGGGCACCGCGATGTCGTCGCGCCACAGCGCCACGCTGTTGGCCTGTCGCGCGGCCACCGTGGCGTCCAGCAGGCGCCGCGCTTCGTTGCGCCACGGTGCATCGTCCCCATCGCCCGGGCCGAGTTCGCGCAGCCGGACCAGCGAGGCCAGCGCGGGCCCGAGATGCGACACCGCCGCAAGCTCCTTGAAGCCGCGCGTCGAGAGACGGTAGCCTTCGACCTCGGGCGGTTTGCCGCCGCCGGGGAAGAGGATGAAGTCGGCGGCCGTGGCGACGATCAGCGCCGCGTCGGGTGCCGCCTCGGCGGTGGCACGCGTCATCTTGGCGCCGATGCTGTCGGCGCTCGCGGTGTAGGTCTCGAAGAGCCGCAGGAATTCTGCGCTCTGGAAGCTCTCCGATGTCATGGCGTCACCGGCGAGGTTTCCGCCGCCGTGCCGAGCCGGTACACCTTGCTCGGCGTGCGAAAGCGGATGTCCGCTCCCAGGCTGTTCGCCACCACCAGGTAGGCGACGCCCTTGTCCTCGAAGGCGCAGGCATCGGTGCCGCCGAGCGTCGGGAACTCGCGGCACGGGGCCAGCCTGCCGTCGGCGAAGCGGTACCCCACGGAGGTCAGCGACGTGACCGGTGCCTCGCGGGTGCCCAGCAGGAAGTTGATCTGCACCAGCTCGCCGCCCTCGGCATCCTCGCGCCAGACGAATTCGCGCCCGCCGGGGCCGCTCAGCTTCTGGTGCGCGGAGAAGCCGGTGCCATCCCACCGCAGCAGCACGGTGTCGTCGTGCAGGCAGGCGAAGGCGAGCCACGCCTCGCCGCTGTGCTCGAAGAACTGGAAGGCGCGCCCGGTCTTGCCGTCGAGCAACTGGAAGTCCTCGAAGCGCGTGCCGCTCCACAGCATGATCCGCGAGCGCGCAACGTGGTCGGCATAGGCCAGGAAGCGTTGCTCGCCGATCTCGAAGAAGGCGAAGTTGTAGCCCCACGCCGAATCGATGAGCTGGAATTCCACGAAGCGCTCGCCGTCCCATTCCATGATGGTCGACTTCGACGGATGCCGGGCCTCGTTGCCTTCCATCACCACGCCCTGCGCCAGCGCGAGGAAGTGCCGAGCGCCGATGGTGAAGTGCGTCCATTGCTTGGCGGCGAAGGTGGGCACGCCCTGGAACTCGGTGAACTTGCCGTCCTTCAATTCGAAGATGACCGACACGACGTTGAGGTCGTACGGGCCCGCGCCCGACTTGAGGCTGGCCGTCGCGAGGAAGGCGCGGTCGCCTATCGTGAAGAACTCCGCGTCCTCGCCGCCGGGCACCGGCAGGCGGGCGTGCGGCACGAAGGCTTCATCCTGCCATCGGTAGACCAGCGCATCGATGTCGCTGTTGCCGACCGTGATCTTGGCGGGCTGGCCCGGCACGTCGATCGCGAGTTGCGGCACGACCAGATAGCGCGTGCCCTGGTGAACGAATGTCTCCACGGCGCGTGCGCCGGAGGTGTCCAGATCCTGGATGCATTTCATCTTTTTGCTCCTGGGTTCAGGTTCTTCCGCCTGTGCATGCGCACCTTAGCGTGCGTCCGCCGCGATGGGTGAAAAACCGAAGAGCCGTGCCGGGTTGTCGACCAGGATGCGCTGGCGGGCCCGGGCGTCGGGCGCCCATTGCGCCAGCAGGTTCAGCAGCTCGCCGGTGTCGCGCCCGCCTTCCGGAATGTGCGGCCAGTCGCTGCCCCAGATGGTGCGCTCGGGCAGCGCGTCGATGATGGCGTGCGCCAGCGGCCGCAGCTTCTCGAAGTTGCCGTCCTTGGCCACCCGGTAGGGGCCGGAGAGCTTGATCCAGCCGCGTCCTTCGGCCAGCACCTTCAGCATGCGATCGAAGTCCTGCCGGGTGAGGCCGTCGCTTTCGAGCATGTAGCCCATGTGGTCGATGACGAAGTCCGCATCGATGTCGCCCAGGTGGGGAATGAGGTCGCGCACCACCCAGCCCGGCGTGTAGAACTGGAGATGCCAGCCCAGTGCCTTCGTCATGCGCACGCATCCCTGGATGTACTGCACCAGTTCGGCGGTCGGCAGGGCGGAGCGCAGGAACAGGTCGAGCCGCAGCGCGCGCACGCCGCGGCGGTGCATGTCGTGCAGAGCTGCGTCGGTGATGCCGTCGTCCACCATGGCCACGCCGCGCGCACGTTCGCCGGCGATGTCGAGGGCATCCAGCATGCAGCGGTTGTCGGTGCCGTAGAAGCTGGGCTGCACGATCACGTAGCGCGAGAGGCCGAGCGACCCGCACATGGCATCCAGCTTGGTGAGCGGACCGTCCGGCAGCGTGTAGTGCGGATGGTCGACGTGTGGGTAGAGGGTTTCGCTTTCGAACACGTGCACGTGGGCGTCGCAGGCGCCTGCCGGCACGTCGAAGACGGGCCGTGCGAGCGTGTCGGCGGCGCGCATCGGCTTGGAGGTGAGGATGTCGGGCGAGGTCATTTCGGTTGGGTGCTTTCGAAGGATGCGAGCGCGAGGCGGACGCGCTCTTGGGCTGCGGTCAGCAGCAGGTCGGTGTCGATGGCGGTCATGAGGAAGGGCGCCGCGCCGCGGTGCATCAGTTCGGCCGCATAGGTGGCGTCTGCGATACCCCCGATGACCAGCGGCTTGCCCACGCGCTGGCACGCCGCCAGCGCGGCGTCATGGGCCGCGCGCACCCGCGGATGCCGGAAGTCGCCGGGCACGCCGAGTTCGGCGCTCAGGTCGTTGGTGCCGATGCCCATGATGTCGATGCCGGGCACGGCGGCGATGCGCTCGATGTTCTCGATGCCGAGCGGGCTTTCGATCAGCACCTTCACCGCGGTGGCCTGGTTCATGGCCGCGTTGAAATCGGCGACCGCCATCCTGCGGTAGCCCACGTGCGGCAGCGTGCCGATGGCGGAGCGGTGACCCAGCGGCGGAAAGCGGCAGGCCGCCACCAGGTCTTCG